>CADCWJ010000529.1 GCA_902806365.1 uncultured Thermomicrobiales bacterium | reverse complement strand
TTTAACCGGGGCGGTCCACGGTAACGCCGGTGCGACCAGTCAGGTACCGCTCACTGCGGCCGTTCCGTTATTCGGTCCATGTGATCGTTGGCGGTGATACATGCCCGACCAGTGCCAATCCAGACGCGGCCGGCCACGATAAAGGGCTCTGAGCCGAAACCGCCAAATCTTGATACACATCGCGCGCTTTCGAGACTGCCGGTCGCGGAGCTCCGAACGATTCGCGCGCGACCAACGTCGCGTGGAGTCCACATCAGAATCGGGACCTGCGGTGTCGAACTTCGCTCGGTGTCGAGTTGGGGGCGAGGCCATGGGTGTGGACGCTACCCCTTGGCGAGCCAGACCACCAGCAGGCCTATACCTTGACACGATTCATAGCAAGTAGTTGACCGAGGACGTATAATGAAGCGTAGCGGTTTCGGACGTTTGTCACTCTTCCGAAGTCGAATGCCGAGCAAGAACAAGGAGCACTCATGATTGTCGTTCGACGCGGAAGACCTCGCGAACTGGTTCGTCGGTCGTCCGAGATCGACGAGTTGTATCGCGCGATGATGTCCAGCCGCAGTCACACCGAATGGCGTCCCCCGCTTGACGTATACCAAACGGCCGGGACGATTGAGATCGTCGCGGAGATCGCGGGCCTCGATCGTCAACAGATCGAAGTGATGATCGAAGGTGACACCATCTCGATTCGGGGGCAGCGTGCCGATCCGGCGGCCTGCGAGCAGCGATCGTTCCACCAGGCCCGGATCGTCTATGGCGCATTTGCGTTGGATGTTCATGTTCCCGTTGCCGTGGAGGGCGAGCGTGCCACCGCATCCTACGAGAACGGCTTCCTGCGTATCTCGATTCCACGCAACCAGCCCCGCACCATTCGGTCCACATCGGTGCCCGTTGAACCCGGCCAGCATGTGGACGGTTCCCACGATCGGAGAAATACATGACTTTCCAGCCCTTCAACAATGACCACCAAGACAGCACCCAGGAACCGAGCACCGACGACCACGCCGAAGCTGACGACCACGCCGAAGAGGAATCCCGGATCGAACCAACGGCTAAAGAACAAGTGGAGAACGCGGTTCCAACTATCCTCGACCCCGACACATTTCCGGGTGGAGCGAGTGAAGGCGCGGATGGACTCGGTGCTTCTCCTCCGGACGGGCACGACAACTCTCCGGCACCGCAGCCCGACGTTGAGCCAGCGACCCAACAGGAAGACGAGACGCTACCGCTCCTCCCGCTTAAGGGAACCGTCGTCTTTCCGATGACGCTCATCCCTCTCGCCGCCGCCCAGGAGCGATCATTGGCCCTGATCGATGACGTGATGGCGGCTGAGCGGACCGTTGCCCTGGTCATGCAGAAAGATGCGGATCAGGAAGGTGCCGGACCCGACGACATTCTCGAAATCGGCACCGTGGCGACCATCCACCAGATGATGCGGGTTCCCGATGGCTCCGTTCGCCTCGCCGTTCAGGGGGTCGAGCGCATGCGGGTGCTCGAGGTTATTCAGGAGCTACCGTACCTGGTCGCACGGGTGAGACGGATCCCCGAGGCGGTGGAAGAATCGGTCGAAGTGCAGGCGCTGATGCGCAACACCCTGGATCTCTTTCAACGGCTCGTGGCGCTCGTCCCGCACTTGCCCGAGGAGCTGGTCACCGCCGCACTCAATGTCGACGAGGATCCGCGCCGGCTCGTGTATATGGTCGCGTCGAATCTCCGCATGGAGCCCTCGGAGCGACAGAACTTGCTCGAGATCGATTCGGTGACGGAGAAGTTGCGCACGCTCAACGCGTTCCTGACCAAGGAACTCGACGTCCTCGAGCTCGGCAAGAAGATTCAAACCGACGTTCAGGAGGAGCTGAGCAAGTCGCAGCGCGACTACTTCCTGCGTGAGCAGATGAAGGCGATCCAGAAGGAGCTCGGAGAGGGCTCGGAAAGCGAAACCGAGACGGCCGAGATCAGTGAACGGATCGACGCCTCCGGGATGCCGGAAGAGGCCGCCAAGGAGGCCCGTCGCGAGCTTGACCGCCTGAGCAAGCTGCCACCGGCGGCGGCGGAGTATGGCGTCATCAAGACGTACCTGGACTGGCTGGTCTCGCTGCCGTGGACGACGAGCACGGAGGCCCAGATCGATATAGCGGAGACGCGACGGGTGCTCGATGAGGACCACTACGGTCTCGACAAGATCAAGGACCGCATCCTCGAGTATCTGGCCGTGCGCAAGCTCAAGCAGGCGCAGCTCGCGGACGCTGGAGAGGGCGCCGAGCCACTCCCCAACCGGGAGCCGATCCTGTGCTTCGTTGGCCCTCCCGGAGTCGGCAAAACGAGCCTCGCTCAGTCCATCGCGCGGTCGATGGGCCGGGAGATGACCCGGATGTCGCTCGGCGGCGTCCGCGACGAGTCGGAGATCCGGGGGCATCGGCGCACCTATGTCGGCGCGATGCCGGGGCGGATCATCCAGGCGATTCGCCGGGCCGGCGCCAATGATCCCGTGTTCGTGCTCGACGAGGTCGACAAGATCGGAAACGACTGGCGCGGCGATCCATCGTCGGCGCTGCTGGAAGTGCTCGACCCGGAGCAGAACAACTCGTTCCGGGATCACTACCTGGATGTCGCGTTCGATCTCTCCAATGTGATGTTCATCGCGACCGCCAACCTCCTGGACACGATTCCGATTCCCCTGCGGGACCGTATGGAGATCGTGGAGTTGAGCGGCTACACCGATGAGGACAAGCTTCAGATCGGGAGGCGGTATCTCGTTCCGAAACAGATGAAGGCGAACGGTCTTGAGGCTGACCGGGTCGCATGGTCCGACGACGCGCTGCGTGAGATCATCCAGCACTATACGCGCGAGGCCGGTGTGCGAAATCTCGAACGGGAGATCGGCACCGTCTGCCGGAAGGTGGCCACCGCGGTCGTCGAAGAGCGCGCTGTGCCGGTATCCATTGGCACGACTGAAATCCGCGAGTATCTGGGACGCCCCCGGTACTTCTACGAAGAGCGTGCGGCGCGGACCTCGCAGCCCGGCGTTTCGATCGGTGTCGGTGTCAACGCCGTCGGTGGCGACATCATGTTCATCGAGGCAACTCGCATGCCGGGCAAAGGATCGCTCACCGTGACGGGCCAGCTCGGAGATGTGATGAAGGAATCCGCGACTGCGGCGCTCTCGTTCGTAAGGTCCCGTGCTCGCGATCTTGCGCTCGATCCGGAGTTCTACGCATCCAGCGACATCCATCTGCACGTGCCGGCGGGCGCGATTCCGAAGGATGGACCATCGGCTGGAACGGCGATGACAACGGCGTTGACATCGCTCCTGACCGGCGTCCCGGTCAGGGAGGATGTCGCAATGACCGGTGAGATCACCCTGCGCGGACAGGTCCTACCGGTTGGCGGCATCAAGGACAAGGCATTGGCGGCACGGCGATCCGGCGTCACGACGTTCGTGCTGCCTCATCGCAACGAGGTCGATCTCGATGACCTGCCGGCGGAGCTTCACAAGGACATGACGTTCATCCTTGCCGACACGATGGACGATGTTCTGGAAGCCGCAATGCCCGAAGAGTTCAAGGAGCGGCGCCGATTACGCGCCGCGCCGGAGGTCGAGGCTCAGGTCGCCCAGGAGCGCCAACCGCTGACCATTGCCAGCTGATTCATCTCCCGGTGCGACGATACGAGGGCGGAGCGGAACGGGACAGATAGACGTCCCGTTCCGCACATGCCGGTGGCGCCACGGCAGTCGATCGGACCAAGGCTTCGAAGAGTGCCGCGTGTTCGGGAAACGAGGCCGCCAGCATCTCGGGGTGCCATTGCACGCCGAGGCCAAAGCGCATCCCTGGATGCCACAGCGCTTCGACCACCCCGTCGGGAGCGGTGGCGATTACTTCAAGCCCGTCTCCCGCAGCAAGCACCGCCTGATGGTGGAACTAGTTCACCTCGATGGTGTGGCGATCCAGAATTCGCTGTAGCGGATGATCGCCATCGACGAGCGTGACCGCATGGCCGACCTCATCGCGCCCCTTTCCCCGTTCGTGCTGCCGATGGGCAATGCCAGGAGGGAGCGTATCGGGGAGGTGCTGGATCAGGGTTCCGCCTTGTCCAACGTTCATGACCTGGATCCCCCGGCAGATGCAAAGGGTGGGCAGATCGTGCGCCGCGGCGTATTGCCAGGCCGTGATTTCGAATCGGTCTCGCTCGGGATCGATGCCATAGGTCTTCGAATGACGTTGCGACTCGCCAAAGGTGCTGGGGTCGAGATCGCCGCCGCCGCTAAGGATCAGGCCGTCGAGACGCTCGAGAAGAGACGAGACGTCTCGCACGCTCTCGGGCAGGATCACCGGAATACCGCCCGCTGCCTGCACCGCGTCCACGTAGGTACGCGCAAGGGCATAGCGGAAGAATGAACCATGGGGAGCGTCGTCCACACTCGCGGATGGCGTTATACCGATCAATGGATTCATTGAGACCCCTGGCAAACTTGCGCGATGACACGGCTACATCCACAAGTATAGGTTCGCCCCAACCGGGTACTGATTCGCAAGGCTGTGAGAGGGTTGTGGAGTGCATCGACCGGCCTGAGGCCCCCGAGCATTGACCCGTGAAATCGACATCGGTGACTCCTTGACACCGTCTCCAGGCGGCGCTATTCTTTGCAAGCCCTCGGGAACGAGGGCGAAATTGTGAGCCCGACATGGCCACAAAGGGGTCGAGAGCCAACGCGCAGAATCAGCGTTGATAATTGCTTGACACTCTCCAGACGCAGCGCTATCATTGCAAAGCCCTCGGGAACGAGGGCGAACTTGTGAGCCCCAGACGGCAACGTTGAAGCGGTTCATCAAGCACC
>CADCWJ010000528.1 GCA_902806365.1 uncultured Thermomicrobiales bacterium | reverse complement strand
GACGTCACCCTGATCACCGGCATCTGTGCCGGTGATGCCCTGACGGACGGCACGCACCTGATCGACATGACCCGCTTCCTCAACGATGACGTTCCGGCGACCTCCGTGTTCGGCGCGATCGACATGACGCCGAAAGGAGACGTTAGCCCGGACGGGATGGGAACGATCGAGTTCAACCAGACCCGGATGCGGTATGGCCACCATGTGGAGTCGGGGTCGAGTGCGATCGTCTTTTTCGAGAACGGCGTTCGCGCGCATTTGGAAATGGGCAACCTGGCTCGTGAGGGGTATCAGCGCTTCTCGATCGATGGAACGGGTGGGCGGATCGAGCTCAGCGGGGACCGCGCCTTCGCGGACGGCAGCCGCATCCGGATTCAGCGGCATACCGGCGCGATCGAGATCCTCCCACCATCCACGCTGGACGGAGCGATGGAAGGGGCGCTGAGCGACCTGCTCGCCACGATCGAAACGGGCGTGCCGCACAGGCTGAGCGGCGAATCCGGCCGCACGGATCTGGAGATCGTGAACGCGATCTATGAATCGGCGCGACAGCGACGGATCGTTCACCTGCCGCTGGAGGTACGTGAATCCCCGCTGGAAGCGATGTTGACGGCCGGTGAGATCGAATTGAACTAGGACCGGGAGATGCAGGCATGAAACTGGGGTTTGCCGCGTTTGAGTTCATCAATCACGCCGCCCGCCCGCGGTACTACAGCAGCGGGCGGCCACTGGCGAGCACGGCGGGTCGGCCGATCCAGTTCTACCAACGCCGGGACCAACCGGTAGTCGATTCCAACGATCCCCTGGGCTGGTTCATTCCCCGCTGCCGGGAGATGGGGTTCGACGCGATCGAAGGAAATCTGGCGCCCTATCTGGACGACCCGAACGAGATGGACCGGATTGGCAACCTCCTGGCCCGGCACGGCGTGGCCATCTCCGCTGATTACGGTGACGACTTCTCGAACCCGACAAAGGATCCGGAGGAGTTCAGGACCTTTGCCCGCAAGGCCAGGCAACTCGGCGTGAGCGTCGTTGGGGTCGGAGGCATGCCGTTCTCGATCAACCGCTTTGTCGACGATCCGTCGTTCGAGCGCCAGATGGAAATGATCCGGACCGGCGTCGCGCCGATGGTCGAGATCGCCGCCGAAGAGGGCCTGAAGCTGGGCTTCGAGAATCACGCCGACTACCGGGTGACGGACCTGATGGAGCATGTCGTCCGACCGATCGGCTCGCCGGCCCTGGGCATCAAGCTCGATACCGGCAATTGCCCATTGGTGATCGAGGATCCGGTCGATGCCGCGCACGCCTGCGCCGACGTCTGCTACGCCACCCATTTCAAGGACATGTTCATCAGCCCGGTAACCCCGGATGGCGGCAAGATCGTGGGGGCGCCGCTTGGGCGCGGCCACTGCCGGCTTGACGAGGTCGCGCGTATCCTCTCGGAGTCGTCATTCGCGGACGAACTCATCCTGTCCATCGAGATCGGCTGGATGCCGCCCAACGAGGACTATTTCGAATGGCTCGCCGATTCGGTCGCCTGGTGCCGGACGACCCTGGCGGGCTACCTGGCGCCCTTTGCGCAGGATGGCATGGCGGCCACCACCGGCGCGGACACGACAAGGACTGCGTGATGAAGATTGGCCATACGGGAATCACCTGGGGCATTCCCGGGGACGTCGAAACTGCCTACCGGGACACGGCCGAGCTTGGCTACACGAGCTTCGAGACGTTTGCCACGACCATCCTGGAGTGGAACAGCCGGCCCGGCGGATATCGCGCGCTGGTGGAGCGTTACGGGATCCCGACCAGCGCGGCCTATTGCTACAAGGAGTGGATCGACCCCGCCAATGCCGATGCGGACCTGGAATCGGCCCGGCGGGAAGCCGACGCCGCTCGGGAGATTGGGGCGAGTGCGCTCGTGCTCCAGGGAGGATCGCGCCCGGACGGTGGCCTGGATTCCGACCGCATGGGCAGGCTCGCCGAGGCGCTGAACCGGATCGGTGAGTACGCGGTGGGGATCGGGCTCGCCGCGTCGTTGCACCCGCATACCGGGACCGCCGTGGAGACGCGCGAGGAGATCGACACCATCCTCCGCCTGACCGATCCAACGCTCGTCGGGTTTGCCCCCGATACCGGCCAGATCGCCAAAGGGGGCAGCGATATCGTTGAAGTGCTCGAAACCTATCGGAGCCGGATCACGCACGTTCACCTGAAGGACTGGTGTGGCAGGTTCGAGCAGGACGAGAACGGCCGGGAGATCGACTTCACCGGCTACGCGAACTATGAGCCTGTCGGCAACGGCGTGCTGCCCATGCCCGAGATCATGCGCATCCTGGGCGAGGCCGGGCAGGATTTCTGGACGAATGTGGAACTCGACGGCACCAGCCGGGCCCCACGCACGCCGCGAGAAGCCGCCGCCATGAGCCGCACGTATCTCGGGGAACTTCTGGGCGACCAGGTTGCCTGGACACGCTGACCGGCAGTGCGGCTACACCTGATCCAGATGCGCGATCGACGTCCGCGAGTCGGGGACGACTCGTGGCGGACGTCAGCCATCATAAACCTCCTCCTGAGAAGTCTCTTTGGAGAGAGCAGTGCTGGCGTTGACGATAGAGAGGGAATCGTTTCCGACATGCGCCTATGTCAGGTGAGGCAACACCTCGGAGGCCAGTATCTCCAATCCGTCGATATCCTCGGGCGCCACCCACTGCAGGATGATCTCCTGGACTCCAGCCGTCTCATACGCCCGAATCCGTTCCACGACGTGTTCGGGCGTTCCCACCAGCGCGGGCCAGGCCCGGAGTCCTTCCACAATCTGCTCGTTTGATTGGTCTTTCCACATCGGGAATCGTCGGGCCGTGCTGAGGCGTGACGCCAACTCGGCTTCCGAGCGCCAGCAAACGACCGGGATATTGAGTGTTCTGTGCACGTCTTCCGGTCGCCGCCCCACCATCGCCAATTGGCCATCCAGCAGGACCGAGCGCTCACGCCACTGCGATGGACTGAAGTTCAGCGCATTCCACGCGTCGGCGAACCGGGCAATCAGGGGAAGTGTTCGCTTGGGGCCGCTGCCGCCGATCATGACAGGAGGGCCGCCTGGCCGGCGCGGTTCGGGCAACACCGCCTCACGTACACGAAAGAAGTCGCCTTCAAAGGTCACCGGCTCGTCGGAGCGCAACAGCCGCGTGATGACCTGCAGTCCCTCCTCGAACCGGGCGAAGCGCGTCGAGGTATTCCCCAGGTCGTAGCCGAACATGACGTGCTCGCGCTCCATCCACCCCGTACCGACCCCCAGCACCATACGACCTCCACTCAGGTCATCGAGTGCAGCGGCCTGCCGGGCCAGCATCACCGGATCACGGACCGAGAGCGGCGCGACCATGGGACCGAAGCGAAGTCGCTCGGTATGGTCCGCGAGATAAGTCAACGCGACGACCAATTCCAGCGATGGATAGTCGGGAGGCTCGGGCAGGAAGAAGTGGTCGGACAGATACAAGCCAGTGAAGCCCAGATCTTCCACGCTGCGTACAAGGCGCTTCCAATCCAACCAGGTAAGTCCGAACAACCCTTCGACGGAGACGGATACATCTACCATTGGCCTCATCCCCGGGCATCGCGCCGCATCAGGATTCCGCACGGAGCGACGAATGCCCATTCCTCATTGGTGACATTGGACGGGTATGGATGGCAGCGGGACGGGTGCGTTTCGGTCGCGCAAGCGACTTAAGGTCCTGACACGCCCTAGACGACGCCCTCAGCGAGCATCGAGATCAGGGGATTGTCCGGCACATCGAGCGGAAGCGTCACCGCCTGCCGGCGCCGCGATGATTCGTAGATGGCGAGCAGGATCTCGAGGGTGTCGCGTGCGCTCTGGGCTTCGAGCGGGTGCCGGCGCTCCGGGTGCTGGAGCGAATCGATCATGGCGGCGACCTCGAGCGTGACGGCGGAGAACCCAGGGTCCCGCTCGTAGTCTTCCGCCGAGAACACTACGTCCACATCGTCGCCCCGAAGGAGGCGCACGAGCGGCTCTCCACCGACCGGGCGATCCCCGTCCACGACGAGCCGACCAGCCGAGCCATGGACAACGATCCGATGGTAGGTTGCGCCCTCCACCGGTTGGGGCGAGATGCTGATGCGCATGTCGCCATCGCCGCGACCGATGGAGCCGGCGCCGAGCAGCAGGTGCCCTCCCCCCTGGAACCCGATCAGTCCGACCGCGCAGTCCTCGATCTGCTGCCCCCAGGCCTCCCGGTGTTCCCGCGCATCGATCTGGCCGATCACCCATTCGCCGCGGGGATCGCCCAGAAAGAACCGAACGAGATCGACCGTGTGGGTCGAGTCCACGAGGAGACTGGAGCGGGGGTGGCCAAAGGCTTCGATCGAAATCACCTCACCGACCCTGCCACTGGCGATGGCATCGCGCGCGGCGACGTATTGCCGGTCGAAGCGTCGCTGGTGTCCGATGAGCAGCAAGGTTCCCTGTGCCCGGCAGGTTTCGATCATCTTGTCCGCGGACTGCAGGTCGAGCGCGATCGGCTTCTCGCAGAGGATGGCGCGAGGCGCCGCGATCGTGGCCGTCTCGATCGTCATTGGGGCATGAAGTTGGTGGTGGGTGCAGATACTGACGACGTCCGGGTGCTCGTGCCTGAGCATCTCGTGGAAGTCCTGATACCAGCGGGGAATCCCGAAGGCGTCGGCGAAGCCGGCAGCCGCCTCTCCCGAGATATCGGCGCAGGCCACCAGCTCGACGCGGGGATCGTCGAGATAGGCCCGTGCGTGGCCGTGCGCCATCCTCCCGCAGCCGACGACGACCACCCGGAATGCCTCCCCGCTCGACGCTCCCACGGTCGACGTCACAGCTTGATACCTCCGGCGGCAAGGCCTTGGACGAACAGGCTGCTGGTAAAGGCGAAGAGGATAACCAGGGGAATGGTGCCGATGACATACCCCGCCATCAAGGGTCCCCAGACGGTGTAGTACTGGGACTGGAAGCGATAGAGCCCCAGCACGAGGGGGTAGGACTCCT
>CADCWJ010000527.1 GCA_902806365.1 uncultured Thermomicrobiales bacterium | reverse complement strand
GGGTCGAGCCCGGTGAGACCGTCGCGATCTACACGAAGGATGCCTTCGAGGATCGCATCACCAAACCGGACGATGTGCCGAGCGAAATCCTTGGCTCCTGGCTGAACCCGCAGACAGGACCGATCCACGTGGAAGGCGCCGAGCCCGGCGATACGCTGGCGGTCCATATCATCGAGATCGAGCCCACCCGCGACTGGGCGGTGAGCGCTTTCATTCCCTATTTTGGCGGGCTGACCTCGACCAGGATGACCCGCACGCTCCAGGATCCCCTGCCGGAGCGGGTCTGGCTCTACCAGCTCAGGAATGGCTGGCTGGAGCATAACGAGCGGCTCCGCTTCCCCTGGCGTCCATTCCTGGGAACGATCGGCACCGCACCCGAGCTGGAAGCCCTCTCCGCCCTCACGCCCGCTGACCACGGCGGCAACATGGACGTGCCGGATGTCCGCCCGGGCAACACGATCTACCTGCCGGTGCGGGTGCCCGGTGCCCTCTTCTTTACCGGCGATTGTCATGCCGGGCAGGGCCAGGGCGAGCTCTGTGGCGTGGCGCTGGAGATCGCAGCGAAAGTCACGGTCCGGTTCGAGGTGCTCACGGGCCAGGCCATCGACTGGCCCCGGATCGAGAGCGCGGAGGAATACATGGTCGTCGGCAGCGCCCGGCCGATGGAGGATGCGGCACGGATCGCCTATGGGGGACTGATCGACTGGATGATGGAGCTGGGATGGGATCGCTGGGAGGCGTACCAGGCGCTCACGCAGATCGGCGACTGCTACGTCGGGAACATGGTCGACACGCTCTACTCGGTGGTCGCCAAGATCCGCAAGGAGTACGCGACGATCGGCGGCTGAACCCGATCGGGAACCGGAAGGTACGCGGCCAGAGCGTCCGATCTCGCCCGGAACGGCATTCTCTTCCGATCGGGCCATGACTATTGTCAGGTCGGCGACATCCCCATAGAATAGCCGCGGGGCACTATACACAATCAAGATTCGTCGAAGGAGCGTGGATGAACGTCAGGCGTTGCGCCATCACGATTGGTGTCGCTGTGGGTCTTTTGTCAGGCAACTCGGCCTTCGCGTTACAGGAGGCCACGCCGGAAGCGAGCCCGGTCGGTCCGCCGCCGTTGCCCGAAGAGTGTACCGTTATCGCCAGCGAGTTGGTAAATCCCCGTT
>CADCWJ010000526.1 GCA_902806365.1 uncultured Thermomicrobiales bacterium | reverse complement strand
GCCAGTGGCTCGCCAAGAGCGAAGTCGAGCGGGACCTCTCCAGCAGCGAAGCAATAGTCGGCCTCGACCGCCACGTACTCGCCGAATCCCGCACCGGTGACCCAGGCGGCGACACGATCACCGGTCGTGAGATCGTGTGCGGCAACGCCGGCGCCGGTCCGTTCCACGATGCCGCTGACCTCGTGCCCGATCGCACGCGGCAGGTTGCCGGTATCGGCCCGCCCCTCCCAGAGATCGAGCTCCGATGTGCAGACGCCACAGGCGGCCACGCGGAGGAGAACCTGCCCGTCCCCGGGATCGGGGACGGGCCGCTCCTCGATCCGGAAACGATGCGGTGCTTCGAGAATGGCGGTGCGCACGCGCGCTTTCCCTCCTTCTGAGTCGTCGGGCGCGTTACTTCATGCCCGTGACGGCGATGCCACGGATGAAATGGCGCTGGAACATCAGGAACACGATCAGGACCGGGATCGTGGTGATGACCGAGCCGGCCATCAGCAGGTCCCAGGCGGTGCGGTTGCGGACAACGAACAGGGCCAGGCCCAGCGGGAGTGTCCGGAGTTCCTCGCTGCTGGTGATGATGAGTGGCCAGAAGAAGTCGTCCCAGACGTACGAAAAGGTAAAGATGCCGAGCGCGGCAAGGGCGGGACGGCAGAGTGGCATCACGATCTGGGCGTAGATCCGGAACTCGCTCGCGCCGTCCATGCGGGCGGCGTCCAGCAGGTCGTCGGGAATGCTCTTCATGTACTGGCGCATCAGGAAGATGCCGAAGGCCGAGGCGGCCTGGGGTACGATCAGGCCCCAGTACGAGTCCAGCCAGCCGCTGCCGCCGGTTCCCAGCCAGTTGTTGCCGCCGAAAAACGGGATCTGCTTGAGGATCACGTAGTTGGGGATCAGGGTCACTTGGCCGGGAATCATCATCGTCCCCAGCGTAATGATGAAGAGCAGATCCCGCCCGGGAAAACGCCGCTTGGCGAAGGTGTAGGCGGCGAGCGAGCTGGTGAAGAGCTGAAGCGCAGTGACGCTGAGCGCAACGAAGGCACTGTTGAAGAAATAGCGGCCGATCCGCTCCTGCCTGAAGAAGTCGACGTAGTTGTCGAGGCTCGGACTGCGCGGAATCCAGCTTGGCGGCCAGCGGAACATGTCGCTGACATCCTGGAGCGAGGCGGTCACCATCCAGACGAAGGGAGCCACGAAGATGATCGACCCCAAGGCCAGGAGCAGGTATATGATCGCCTTGCCGCCGATCTCTTCGAATCTCTGGCGTCGATCGGCACCCACTCCTTGGGTCTCAACCGGAACGTTCTGTCGTTCGCGTGCTACAACCGCCATGTCCCTCCCCTTTTCCCGGTGCTGGCCTAGTACTCGATCTCACGGCGAAGGAAGCGGAACTGCAGCAGGGTGAACCCCAGCATCATCGCGAACAGCGCGAAGGCCATCGCCGCCGCATACCCCATGTTGAAGTCCTTGAAGGCGGTCGTGTAGATGTACCAGACGATCGTCCGCGTCCGCCCGAGCGGCCCGCCGTTGGTCATGATGAAGATCTGGGTGAACACCTGGAACGAGCCCAGGATCGAGATCACGAGCAGGAACAGCGACGTCGAGGAGAGCAGCGGGATGGTGATATCCCGGAGCCGGCGCCAGCCAGTCGCGCCGTCGATCTTGGCCGCGTCGTAGTAATCCTACGGAATCGATTGCAGCCCGGCGAGGTAGACGACCATCGCGAACCCGACACCCTTCCAGACGCTGGTGATGATGACGGAGGGCATCGCCAGGTTCTTGTCGGCCAGCCACAGCAACGGCTCGTTGATGATGTTGAGCTTCAGCAAGTAGTAATTGGCCAGGCCATAGTCGCCGTTGTAGACCCATTTCCAGATGATCGACGCGATCACGAGTGGGGTAACCACCGGAAGGTAGAACATCGTCCGGAAGATGCCTCGCGCCCGGATCTTGTTGTTCAGCAGCAGTGCCACGGCCAGGCCAAGGCCGATCGTGAGCGGCACCGACACGGCCGTGTAATAGATCGTGTTGAGGATCGCCTCATGGAAGCGGCTGTCTTCGAACAAGCGGGTGTAGTTGTCCAGCCCAACGAATGGCTTGGCCGGTTCAAGGATGTTCCATTGGTGAAAGCTGAGATAAAAGGCGTAGCCGACGGAGAAGACGGTGAAGACCGAGAACAGGAGCAGCACCGGCGCCAGGAACAGGTAGGCCGTCCACTGGCGGCGCATCTCGCGCAGAACGCGCCGTACACCGGTCGGGCGCGGTCGTACCGGCCCCCAGTCCTGTCTTGTCCCCGCGGTTGGCCCTGTCGCGGTGCTGACGCTCATGGCAAGGTCCTTTCGGCGGCCGAAGTTGAAGTCTGGCTGGATGCCATGCCCCTCCCACGTTCGGGGGAGGGGCATGGCACCTGGCGGCGATAGGCGGGTTATCCCTCGTCCAGGATCGCCTGGCCTTCCTGGGCCGCCTCGTCGAGCGCGGTGGCGGCATCGGTCTCACCGTAGATGGCGCGCCCCAACGCATCGTTGAGGAGCGATTCGACCTCCCCATAACGCGGGTTCGGCGCGGCATTGGTGATCCCGCACTCCATCTGCTGGGCGAAGCCTTCGAGCACCGGGTTGTTGGCGAAGATGGCCGGGTTCTCCAGCAGCGACGTCCGCGTCGGCAACAGCGTGCTGGGCGCCTCGGGGGTACCGAGCGTCCAGAGCGCCAGGTTCTGCGGTGCCGACAGGAACTCGATCCACTTCCAGGACGCGTCGTGGTTTGCCGACGCGGCCGGGATCACCAGCGTGTCGCCGGCAATCGTCGTCGCGCAGCGCTTGCGCTCCGGTAGCGGAGCGGCTGTCCACTTGCCGTTGATGTCCGGGAACTCGCTCTGCATCACGCCGGCGAACCAGGCGCCGGCCACGTACATCGCTACCTGGCCCTCGGCGAAGGCGATCCGTCCATCGTACGAATTGGAATTGAGATAATCGGCCGGCGAGTAGTCGGCCAGCCGGACGTAGAACTCGGCCGCCTCCTTGCCCGCGTCACTGTTGAAGAGTACCTGGGTGCCATCGGCCGAGAGCAGCTCGCCTTCGTTCTGCCACAGCCACGGGTACCAGTAGTAGGCCGCCTCGGTGGCGAACGTGATAAAGCCGTACGTGCGATTCTCCGTATTCGTCAGCGCCTGGGCCGCCGCTTCGAATTCCTCCCACGTCGTTGGCGGTCCGGCGATGCCCGCCGCCTCGAAGAGATCGGTGCGGTAGAAGAGGCCCGTCGACTCGCCATCGTATGGGAGACCGTAGAGCTTGTCTTCCCAGAGGGCGGCATTGAGGAAGGCATCGACGTAGTCGTCGACCTTGACGGCTGCGCTCTTCTCGGCGTAGGGGCCCAGCTCCACAAGCGCATTGCGCGACGCGAAATCGACCACGGCACTCTGGTCCATGAACGCGACATCCGGTGGATTGCCGCCGGCGATGCGCGTGGTCAGGCGGTCGGTGAACTCTTCCGCCGGCACATCCTCGAAGTCGACCGTGATGTTCGGGTGAAGCTCCTGGAACTGGTCCCGGAGGGCCTGAAGCACCTCGGATGAGCCAACCCACGAGGCAAACGTGATCGTCACCGGCTGCGCCGGGTCGGCGATATCAGGGCTGAGATTGGCGAGGTCGACCTGCTCGATGCCAGCAAGCGGGGTCGCCGGACCCGCGGGTGTGGCCGCACCAGCGGGTGTCGCCGGTGTTGCCTGGTGGGCGGCAGCCGCCATCCTCCCGGAGAGCAGGCCGCCCCCCGCCGAGGCCGTGATGCCCGCCGCGAGGGCCGAGCGGCTGAACTGCCGTCGATTCCGTCTTGTACCTGGCACATAGCGGATAGGATCGCTCACGTTACGCTCCTGACTTGTGGTTCCTCGTCGGGTGGCCAACCGGTTGATGACATTGCGTTCGTCCGTGACATCCTCCTTCTCAGTCTGCGGGCTCACGCCCCCGGGTGCTCTCGCGTTCCACCAATCTGGTCGACAGGATGATCCGCTGGAACGGAGCGTCAGGCTGACGGATCCGCTCCAGCAGGAGCCGGACTCCGCGGTCTCCCATCTCGGCAATCGGCTGGGCGATCGTGGTCACCGACGGAAAGATCGCCGACGCGTATGGAATGTTGTCGAACCCGATCACCGATACATCGTCAGGCACGCGCCGCCCCGCACGCTGCAGCTCCCCGATCACCCCGATCGCCATCTCGTCGTTGAAGGCGAAGATGGCCGTGAAGGCAATGTTGCGGCGAAGCAGCTCCCGCACGGCGGCGACGCCCCCATCATGGCGCCCATTCCCGCGGATCACCGATTCCTCGGGGAGGTGCAGGCCCGCCTGGCCGAGCGCGCGACGAAAACCGGCGATGCGCCCGGCGCTCGGGGTCAGGTCACTCGGTCCGACCACACAGGCGATCCGGCGGTGCCCGAGCCCGATCAGGTACCTGCCCGCAAGATCACCTCCTTCTTCGTTATCGACCAAGAGCTGGTCAACGGGAAAGTCTTCGAGATCCCGGTCGATGACGACGCACGGCACGTTTGCCTCGTGGATCAGATTCACAGTCTCGGCGCCACCTTCGGACGAGATAAGGCCGGTCGACGTGAGAATGACGCCATCGACCCGTTTCGCGAGGAGCACATCGACGTAATCGGATTGCTTGATCTCCGAAAGATCGGAGTTGCAAAGGATGACGCTGTAGCCTTCCCTGAACCCGGCATCCTCGATCACGCGGGCCATCTCGGCGAAAAACGGATTGGAATTGTCGGGCACGAGCAGGCCGATCGTCAGCGTCGTCTTCCGCCGGAAGCCGCGCGCCAGGAGGTTCGGGCGGTAACGAAGGGCGTCGATCGCCTCGTGTACACGCTCCTCGGTGGCGGGATCGACCCTTGCCGAGTGATTCACGACCCGCGAGACGGTCGAGATCGATACCCCGGCCCGCGCCGCGATGTCCTTGATGGTGATCGGCTGTCCTTCCGATGTGGACGTCATGGCTCTGCCCGCACCATGCCGGGGTGACCCGGCATGCCCGCATCCGCCTTCCCTCCGTTATCAGGGACAAGGAGCCGGATGGCCCACGGGGGCATCGCGATCGTGAGCCGTGCTCCGCCGCCGACCGCGACGGATGCCTCGTTGAAAGCGTCGGTCCACGCAGCGGTGCCGCCCAAGGCAGGACCTATATCGGCCCGGTCGAGGGAGGTTTCGATCGCCTCGGCGCTAAAATTGAGCACGAACAGGATCGGCGAGGCGCCACCCGTGGCTGGACGCAGGTACGCGAAGACATGGCTGGCCGGCTCCACCGCAAGAGGGGTCCACTCGCGGGATCGCAAGCCGGGAAGATCGTGCCTGAGGTGGATCAGCCTGCGGAAGTGGGCGCGGAGGGCAAACGCGTCGGTCCAG
>CADCWJ010000525.1 GCA_902806365.1 uncultured Thermomicrobiales bacterium | reverse complement strand
GGGAGGATCCGCTCGCACCAGGTGCGGCCCATGCCACCGGTTCCGACCTGGATCATGCGATAAGCCACGGCGGTGCGCTCCATTCATTGGGAAAGTTCGTCGCGGTCGGGTGGCACGTCGTGCCCACGGCGGTCATGGTCGCCGATCCAGGGCCAGCAGGGAAGCCGGCGCAAAGGTTAAGGAACACTGGAAGGGCGCCTGCGACAACAGCGAATGGCCCCTTTGCCTCGCATGCGCCGTATTCTGGGGCGTCGGCGAGCGGGCCTGCGAATTCATGAGGTGTGATCGGCGGGGGGCGAATAGGTTTGATCTAGAGCGTGGCGGCGGCCTGCGCGACAAGCTTGCCGAGGAGGTCGATATCGACCTCCTGCCCCTCGCGGATCCTGACGTTCCGGCGTTCGGGCGGGCCACTCGGCTCGAACGTCCCGTCCGGCGCGTCGAGATCGGTGGCGTTGAAGATCGTCAGGGTCACCCAGCCTTTTGCCGGGCCGAGCACGGCGAGGTATGCGCCATTCTTCAGGAAGTGCGGCTTCCTGTACTGCAGGCGCTCGGTGACATCCGGAACGGCGTCGTGGATGCGCTGGCGGATGGCGGTGCAGAGCTCGACCTGCCACGGCTGGGCGAGCCCCTGAATGGAGTCGCTGACGTCCTGATTCATGCGATGCCCCCCTGTGGAGTCCGCCCGGGTTAACGGTGCACTGCGCGGAGTGTAGCGCGGGTCTGGAGTCGGTCAGCGGACTGAACGGACCGTGCCCGCGACGTGATCCTGCCAGTAGTGAACCGTCTTGGCGACCACCGTGATCACGTTCCTGATCTCGCGCTCGAGCCGGAACTGGGGGCCGGCCGGGAACCACAGCACCCGATCCTCCCGCCGGACGGTGACGTTCTCGACCACGATCGCCCGCAACAGCCAGATTGCCATCTCCTCGTCGGCGCACTCCAGCCCCACCCACCCCGCGACCGCGCCGCGCACCGTCGGCAACCCGGTCACCTGGGTCAGCCCGCGCTCGAGCTCGGCGACGACCCAGGCATAGCGCTCGGGGTCGGCGGCGATCTCCGCCTCATGCACCGGCTCCAGCAACGTCCCGCGATGGGGAGCGCCCCCCGCCAGCGCCAGCTCGCAGAAGCCCGTCCACATCTCGTCCCAGGCGACATCGCCCCGCTCGTCGTACTGGAGAGCCGCCGCGCCCATCGGGGCCGCGCTCACCTCCACCCCGGGATCCTGGTACCGCGGCGGCAGGATGCCGGCGCCGGGGGGAACGGGCGCCCGATGCTCCCCTGACGGGGTTTCCACGATCCCGGTCGTCGGCCGATCGACGATCTCGACCGTGACCAGCGCGAGGCGGGGTATCAACCGTGTCAAGGTCGCGCGGACCTGCCGCGTGGCTTCCCTGACCTCCGCCGCCGTCGCCTCGGCAACGACGTCGATGCCGACCTCGGCCTGTAACTGGTGCCCGACCCAGCGCGAGCGGATCGCGGCCACCCGCTCCACGCCGCGAACCTCGCCGGCATACTGCTCGATCCGGTCGACGATCGCCGGATCCACCGCATCCATCAGCCGGTACCAGACGCGCCGCGCCGCATCCCGCGCGATCAACACGATCGCGACCCCGATCACGAGCCCGATCAGCGGATCGACGATTGGGAAGCCAAGGGCCGAGCCGGCCACCGCGACCAGCACCACCAGCGAGGTCAGACCGTCGATCCGCGCGTGCAGCCCATCGGCGACCAGTGCCTCGGAGCCGATCTTCCGGCCGGTCCTGATCTGGAACAGCGCCACCGCCTCGTTGCCGATGAAGCCGATCACGGCCGCCGCCGCCACCCACGGCAAGCGCTCGATCGGCTGGGGATCGAGCAGCTTCCGGAACGATTCCCAGAGGATGAAGCCGGCGCTGAACACGATCGAGCCGACGATCACGACCCCCGCCAGGTCCTCCGCCCGCCCGAACCCATAGGTGTAGCGGCGCGTTGCCCGGCGGCTGGCGAGGTAGAACGCGCCCAGGAGCGGGACGGAGTTGAGGAAGTCGCCAAAATTGTGCACCGTGTCGGCTAGCAGCGCGACGCTGCCGCTCATCACCACGATCGCGACCTGGAGGATCGTCGTGATCCCGAGCGCCGCCAGGGCGATCCAGACCGTGCGTATCCCCTCGCGCGTGGCAAAGGCGGGATCGCCGGCGAGATCCGGTTCGGCGTGGTCGTGACCGTGCAGGTGAAACAGGGTGAGGAGCCACCCGAGCGGTCCGCTGGCGTGGCGATGCGTATCGCGTTGAGGGTGCCGCGCGGGGGCCCTGGCCATCGATGCCCTGCCTTGCCGTCTGCCTCTCCGCCGTGTGCCCGCCCCGGCACTGGCGCGGTTCGATCCGTCGAGTCTATGCTGGTGTCGCAAAAAGCGCCGCTTGTCGCAACGATTGGCAGGAAGCCACCGGATGTCCCACCATTTGCTGCATTGGGAGCACATCCTCAGGACCACCGGGCACCGCGTCACCCGGCAGCGGGAGATCATCCTCGACGCGGTCTGCGCCGCCGGGGAGCACACGTCGTTCGACGACATCTACGGGCGAACACGCGACCGGGATCGCTCCGTCGATCGCTCGACCGTCTACCGGGCGCTGCATCTCTTTGTCGAGGTGGGGCTGGTGGTCGAGGCAAAAACGGGCGGGGAAACCCTCTACGAGATCCGCAAGGTGCTCCCGCATCACCATCTGGTGTGCCGTACCTGCGGCAAGGAGCGGGAGGTCAGCGACGCGAGCGTCCAGGCCATGGCGGAGGAGGTCTACCGGAACCATCGTTTCCGCGTCGCGACCGATCACCTCATGCTGTTCGGGCGCTGCGAACACTGCCAGGATGCAGGAATCCGGGAGGGTGATCGCTGATGGAGGCCGTCACGGAATCGAGGATAACCTGCCCCCGTTGTGGCGCCACCAGGGCGGATGTCATGCCCAGGGACTCGTGCAGGATCTCATACCGGTGTGCGGGTTGTGACGCAATGCTCACACCGCGAGCGGGCGACTGTTGCGTGTACTGCTCCTACGGATCGGCTCCGTGTCCACCGATCCAGCACGAGCGACTCGTTGGCCAGGAAGCAAGCCGTTGAGCCGGGGCGACAGCAAGTCCCTTCCGGGCCGATCGGTTTCCCACCCTGTGCCGCCCCCGGGAATGCCCTTCGCCGGGGTCATCCCATATCCGGGCGCAGCATCCGGGTGACCACCGCGAGCACATCGTCGAGGTTGCACGGCTTTGGGATGAAGTCGACATCGCCCGCGCCCTCGGATGGAACGTGCCGGGCGGCACCCATCAGGATGACCGGGACGCGCGCCAGATCCGGGAACGTCCGCAGGTGTTTGAGCGTCTCCGGCCCATTGAGCTCCGGCATCATCACGTCCATGACGATCAGGTCGGGCGGCTCGTCCAGAACCATGCTGACCGCCACACGCCCATTGGAAGCGGCCCGGACCAGGTATCCCTCATCGGAGAACAGCTCAACAAGCAGATCACGGATTGCCGACTCGTCATCGACGACCAGAATCTTCGCTGGTTGGCTGCCCCGCATGGTCATGCTCGTCTCCGGTCGATTGATCGCTGCCTTCGCCCGAGCCTGATGATGCTGGAAGGCGAGCGACATCGGCGAGGACGGATTCCGCGCTCGACCCGGTAGACGCAACCTCAATGCCGCGGTCCGAGATCGTGAACTCCCGGACCGTCGAATCGAACCCACTTTCCCGCACCCGGAGCACCGACATCAGCCGGTACAGGCGCGAGCGCGGCTCGACGTAGCGGAGGAGAATCGCGTTGTCGAGCGTCGCGACCGCGTCCGGAAAGGGAATTTCCAGATCAGCCGCCTCGGTCGTCGAGGTCTCGGCGGTGAGGATCACCGTGACGCCATGTGTCCGCAGGAAATGCCCGAGCGCCGCCAGGAAGGCGGGCAGGCGATCGGGATACGGAGTAAGGCGGACGAGCTCTGTCAGCCCGTCGATCATCAGGCGCTGGGGATGTTGCTCCATCACCGTCGCCACGATGTCGGCCGCCCAGGCATCCAGGGGGCTACCGGGAATCGGCTGCCACACCGTTTGGACCCGGCCCGATTCAATGTCATTGCGCAGGCCGAGGCCGAGGCCGTCCGCCTTGGACATCAACCGCTCCGGCGCTTCCCCGAAACTGGCGATAAGCCCCTGCTCATCGCGCTCGGCCCCCTCGGCGATGAAATGCAGCCCCAATGTCGTCTTGCCGATACCCGGCGGCCCGGCGATGAGCGTGGTCGACCCGGTCAGCAGCCCGCCCTGGAGGACGGTATCCAGCCCGTCGATGCCAAGCGGGAGCCGCCGTTGCCTGATCGGCCGGTCGGGACGGGACGCAGCCGGCGCCGATTCGAGCCGGGGATAGACCTCGATCCCGGTGCCGGTGATGGCGAACTCGTGCCGTCCGCGAAGGATGGCCGACCCACGCATCTTGACCAGCCGCAGGAAACGCGAATCCCACATCCCGAAGGAACGATCCTCGAGGATCAGAATGCCGTCGACGAGCGACTCGATGCTGTGCAGGGCTTCGCCGGTGGTATGGGGTTGGGCCAAGAGCACCGTGGTGCAATCGAAGATCGCCAACTCCGCAATGAGCTGGGCCACGAAGGTGAAGAACGCCGGCGGGGAGGGGGCATAGTCTTCGAACCGGGCGGCACCGTCGATCACCAGCAACGTGGCACCGTGCGCGCGGACCAGGCGCCGCAGCTCGCTGAGCCCTCCGGCCAGGCCCCCTTCGCCGAGATTGTTGACCAGGCTGAAGTAGTGGACGCGCTGCCCCACGACTTCGGGATCGAAGAAATCAAAGCCACCGAGATGCATCAGCATCCGGTCGTGCGCCTCGGCGGCGATCGTGACATACAGCGCCACACCGTCATTCGCGGCGACATGGTACGCGAGCTGGTTGCCGAGGGTGGTCTTGCCGGTGCCCGTCTCCCCGGAGATCAGGCAGGAGGCGCCGCGCAGGAAGCCTCCCTGCAGCACCTGGTCCAGCCCCGGAATACCGGTGGCGACACGCTCCAGTGCCGGCCGCTGTTGAGCATGCGGCTCGTTCTGGTCTGCCATGATCTGGTTTTCGCTCCCCCGGCTAACCGTCACCGCCCTCGATTGACGAGGCTGCATCCATCCAGTGTATCGCAGGCCCGGCCACGCGGGGCCGTTCCGCAACCTCGATGCATGGGCCAGGCGTGCCTTGCACGCGGCATCGGTGCGCGGCATCGATCGGGTCTGCCGGCTCACCACTCGACCGCGGGGCGAATGTCCGTCTGGCTGAAATCTTCGCCGACGAACAGCAGCGATTCGCCGGACTCCCTGGCCAGGGCACAGGAGAAACAGTCACCGTAGTTCAGCTTCGCCGGATGACCACTACCCCGGCCAAACGTCCGGTACGCCTCGCGCGCCCTTTCCGCATGACGCGCGGTGACCAGTTCGATCACCATGTCCGCCGCCACGATCAGTTCGTTGAACTACTCACTGCGCAACCGGATGCGGCTGCCATCGACAACGATCGCCGATTCCAGATACGTCGCCGCCGAGACCCGCACGACATCCGCCCTGGCCAGGATGTCGCCGCAGCGGGATCCGGCCAGAGCGTTCCTGAGAATGGCGATGATTGCCGAGGTATCGACGATCACTTCGGGAAACCCGCGTCGTCATACAGCAGATTACCGTGATCCTGGGACAGATACGGTTCCCTGAAGAGTGGCCCGGCCCGCTCGGCGATCACTTCAATCCGGCGGCGACGCGTGGCCGCGTCAGGCCGCTCGAGGCGGGCAAGACGCTCCCGAAGCGAGGTGGTGACGGCCTCGGTCAGGCTCTCGCCGGTGAGCTCCGTCAACCGCCTCGCGAGATCGTGTGTCTGTTCATTCTTTATGTTGAGTTCCGCCATGCTTTCACCATCTTCCACCATTTCGCAACATGTTCCACCATCGTATTAGAACAGGATGTATGGGGGAATACAGGCGGTTCTGGCGCGTGCGCGATCGATCCCGCCATCGATCGATTGGTGCAATCCGGGCGCCTGCCCTGAGCGACGCAACGGGATGAACCCGGGCGCGGCCAACGGCATCGTTCCCGCGCGGGCCTGTCGATCGGTTGCCTCGTCGCCCTGGCGACCCGCACGCGTGACGGCTCGGAGCTGTCGGCCCGGCGGACATCCGGTCCAGCGCGCCAACCTGCCTCGCTACGGGACGGAATGCCCAACGACCGGTCACGCGATACCATTAGGGGCAGCGGCTTGCCGTCCCCATATCTGGCCAGGTCATCCCGAACGCAGTGTCAAGCAGCCGCCTCGATGCGAGAGCGTCACGCGCCGCTACCGCCCGGTGAGGCGTCTACCATGTCCGTCGCGCCTGCCTGCCAACGGCTGGATCGCATCGACAGCGGGTGCATGCCGGGGATGCGACTCATCGTGCCCGGAACCAGGACCGGCGTTGCTCCCCTGGCACAGGATGGGCCAACCAACGGAGCGGTGATGAATCGAGAGTCGAGGGACGACTGATTGAAAACCGAGGCGGCGATCAACGGGGCGCCCAGGGAGCAGGGCGAGCACGACGCGGCGCGGCGCGAGATGGCCCACGGCTGGCGCCATTCCGGCGAGCGGATCCGGGCCGGGTACTTCTGGTATTACGCCGCGATCGGGACGTTCATGCCGTTCGCCGCGCTCTACTACCGCGAGCTTGGGTTCGGCGGGCTTCAGGTGGGTGCGCTGACGGCGTTGCCCGCGGTCGGGATGGCGCTTTCCGGCCCGGTCTGGGGCGCGGTCGCCGACGCCCGCGCGATCCACCGCCGCATCCTGCGCGTGGCGCTGACGCTGGGCGTGATCGCGGCACTCGCGACCTCCCAGGCATCCGGATTCCCGGCCGTCTTCAGCCTCGTGGCACTGCTCGCCCTGGCGTCGGTGCCCATTGCTCCCCTGCTCGACTCGTACGGGATGACGCTTGGGGACCGGTTCGGACTCTCGTATGGGCGGCTCCGGGTTTGGGGATCGCTCGGGTACATGGCGCTGACCCTGGCCCTCGGACGGCTGATGGGCGACGGGGTCTCCTCGCTGCTCCTGGTCGCCCACGCGGCATGCCTGGGGCTGGCCCTGGTCTCGGTGTTCGGGCTGCCCCGGCTGGCGGAACGCCGACCGCGCGCCCTGTTCGGCGGGCTGCGCGAGATTCGCCGGAACACGCCCTTGCTGGTGCTGCTGGGCATTGCCTATTTGATGTCCAGCGGTGCCGCGGTCATGTATGTCTTTCTCGGTATCCACATCGAGGATCTGGATGGCACCACCAGCCTGGTCGGGCCCGCATTCGCGATCAGCGCGGCCAGCGAATTGCCGATCGTCGCCTTTGGTGGCTGGTTCCTGAGCCGGATTGGCGCACCCCGGCTGATCGCGCTCGCGCTGCTCGTGTATGCGGTGCGCTTCGCGGCGTTCAGCGTGGTGCCGGCGGGGATATGGATCCTGCCGGTCCAGGCGCTGCACGGGCTGTCGTACGGCGCGTTCCTGATGGCGTCGGTGACGCTGGCGCACCGCCTGGCGGGGCGGGACCAGGCGGCGACGGCGCAGGGACTGCTGACGGCGATGTCGTTCGGGTTCGGGAGCATCACCGGCTCGCTGGTGGGCGGGGCGTTGCTGGAGCCGATCGGCACGGTGGGATTGTTCCGGGGGGCGGCGGTGCTGATGCTCCTGACGCTGGCGGTGCTCGCCGCCGGGATCCGGCTCGTCGGGCTCGACCAGCCCCGGCCGGCCGCACCAGCCTGACGCAATCCGGCGGCCGCATGCGGTCGCCCGCGGCCGGAACTACGGCGCCGGCGCGTACCCGAAGTATCGCCCGAGGGCCTGGGTCTTGTAGGCGTAGCGGAGCACGAGCGTCCAGCCAACGACGATCGCCCCGATCACGAGCTAATCGCCCGCGGAGAGGAGATTCGTCCCGAAGAACTCGCGAAGGGGGCGGATGGCCAGAACCATGCTAAGGAACACCATCCGGGGGACACTGGCGGCGGGGGATGGGATCGACGGTGGCCGATGCCGTGCGTGAGGTTCAGCGACCGGTTTCTCGAACCATGCCTGTACGCATGTCATGGACGAAACCTATTGGCGCCAGACACGGGTGACCGCTCGTTGGATACGCAGGAGACCGTTCGACATCATGGCTGACACTTCCCCGGCACGAGCGAGTCCGAGCGACGAAGGCGAGGCGATATCGTCCATCTGCGTGACGTGCGGAACGCAGTTCCCGCCGAGCCTCGAGCCGCCCGCGTACTGCCCGATCTGCGCGGATGACCGGCAGTACATCCATCCCGAGCGGGGGCAGCAATGGACGACCCTGCCGAGACTGCGGGAGACCCACCGCAACCGGTTTGACCCGGTGGAGCCGGGCGTGACCCGGATCGTGACCGAGCCCCGGTTCGGGATCGGCCAGCAGGCATACCTGATCGAGACGCCGGAGGGAAACATCCTTTGGGATCTGGTCGCGCTGATCGACGAGCCGACGATCGCGGAAATCCGGGGGCGCGGCGGGATCGCCGCGATCGCGATCTCGCACGCGCATTACTACACGACGATGGTCGAGTGGAGCCGCGCGCTGGGCGATGTTCCGATCCTGCTCCATGAAGCGAACCGGGAATGGGTGATGCGCCCCGACCCGGCCGTCCGGTTCTGGTCCGGCGATTCGATCTCCCCGGTGCCCGGGGTCACGATCCTCCGCACCGGCGGCCACTTCCCGGGTGCGATAGTGCTGCACTGGGACAACCACAACGATGGCCATGACGGTGCGGGCGTGCTCTTCTCCGGTGACATCATCAAGGTCGTGGCCGACCCGGCGTGGGTGACCTTCATGTACAGCTACCCGAACCAGATCCCGCTCGATGCGGCGACGGTGCGGCGGATGGCTGATCTCGTTGCCCCCTACCTCTTCGCGCGCATCCACGACGCGTTCGACGGGCATGTCCGGGAGAATGGAAGCGCCGCCGTCCAGCGGTCGGCCGCGAGGTACGTCCGTCACATCGAGGGTCGGGCGGGACCGACGATCTGACCGGCCGGAGGCGCCGGATGGTTGCCCGTGCACGGCGGGAATGCAGGATCAATGGAGAACAGATGATGGACGGACCGCTGCTGGTGGTCGATGTGCAACAGGGTTTCATAAACGAGTTCACGCGGCACATCCCGGAGCGCGTGGCGACGCTGATCGATCAACACGAGTACGCGCCCGTCCTCTTCACCCAGTTCATCAACGTCGAGGATGGACCGTTCCAGCGCTTCGTCGGGTGGCGGGAGTGCGCCAGCGAGCCGGAGACGGACATCGTCCCGGAACTGGTTTCCCTGGCTTCGGACGAGCGCACCTTTTCCAAGCCCGGCTTTGCCGGGATCTCGGACGACCTTGGCGCCTACCTGAAGGCGGAGCAGATCGATCGGATCACGATTGTCGGGATCGATACGGACATGTGCGTATTGAAGGTCGCGCTCGACATCTTCGATCTCACGATCGAGCCGTTCGTGCTGGCCGATTGCTGTGCCAGCACCGCCGGTCTGCAAGCGCACCTGGCCGGGCTCGCGGTACTGGCGCGCAATATCGGGGCGGATCACCTGCGGGACGCCGGGCTCAGCGGGGGGCATCTGGCGGCGCCTATGTAGCAGGTTGGCTTCTGGATATCGTCACACCGACGCAGGGGAATCGGCCAGTCATGGATCTAGCCTGGCACCTTGACCCAAAGTGATTTCATGACCGGCAATTGTAGGTCGCCAATCCGCCAAACACAAAGATG
>CADCWJ010000524.1 GCA_902806365.1 uncultured Thermomicrobiales bacterium | reverse complement strand
GACCGCCGTCGCTGCTGCTCTGGACGACGACCGCCAGAGCCTCGGATCAGATCGCGGGAGCGAGGGATCACCGGGACGATCGGCGCTCAGCGGGCGTGGCCCGGTACGATGCGTCGTCTTCGAATATGTATGGCAAGCGCAGCGTGGGGTGATGATGATGGCCGTTGAGATGCAGAATGCCGTTCCAGTTATCGACTGTTCGCCGTTCACGCGCGACGATCGCACGGACGATCGACTTGCAACCGCACGTGACATCGGCTCGGCGTGTGAGCAGTACGGATTTCTCGTCATCTCGGGACATGGCGTCTCGGAGGGCGCTCTCCAGGCGATGCGCGATGTGTCGATGGAGTTCTTCGCCCTTCCGACTGCAGAGAAGATGAAGGTCGTCGCACCGAAGGCGGCCAACGTCACCCGAGGATACGTGCCGTTCGCGAGCAAGTCGCACTCGTCAGCGGAGGGCGCCCCGCCGGACCTCATGGAGAAGTTCATCGTCAGCAGGTTCGAATCCCAGCAGGATGCTGTTGCCGCGGGTCTGCGCCCGGGACTGGAGGAGTGGTTCGCCGTCAATCGTTGGCCGCCCGAGCCGGCCGACATGAAGGCCGTCTGGCGAGCGTACTACAACGACGTCAGTGAACTCGCTCGTCGACTGATGTGCGCGTTCGCCGTCGCTCTTGGTCTGCGTGACGACTGGTTCGAGGACAAGATCGATCAACACTTCTCGAACTTGGCCGCGAATCACTACCCGCCTCAGGACAGACCGCCCGCACCGGGACAACTTCGTATCGCCCCGCATACCGACACGGGAAGCGTCACGCTGATCCCGCAGGACGGATCGCAGGGCGGTCTGGAGATTCAGCACCCCGCGAGCGGTGAATTGCTGGCCGTCCCGTCCATTCCCGACTCGTTCGTCGTCAACATCGGTGATCTGATGGCCCAGTGGACAAATGACCGCTGGGTCTCGACGAACCACCGCGTCGTGAACCCGCCTCGATCCGACGCGCACAAGGGACGGCTGACTCTTCCCTTCTTCCTTCAGCCGAACTTCCATACGACCATTGAGTGCATCCCGTCGTGCTGCAGCGAGGAACGGCCTGCGAAGTACGCACCCGTCACGTCGGGCGAGTGGGCAACGAAGGTCACCAGGCCTTTCGATCCGCACGTCGTGAACCCGTAGCGGGCGCGACGCGACCGACGGATCCAGCGCACGCCGTTCTCGGGGGCGAGAGGCGAGCCTGCGGACCGGCATCGTACGCACTCGCGGCAAGGCGCCGCCTCCCGCCGGACCGAGTTCGTGACCGTGCGTGATAGCGCCCCGTCAGGGCTCAGATGTCGGCAGCGCCCGCT
>CADCWJ010000523.1 GCA_902806365.1 uncultured Thermomicrobiales bacterium | reverse complement strand
TATTCGAGCAGGGGCAATGCGCGACCCCAGCACCGGTCCTGGCGAATTCGCGGATCTCGTCGTCGTTGACGTGCACGGCGTGGGCGAACCAGACATCGTCCCCGAGCCAGCCCATCGTCTCCATCCACGCGACCGGACGCTGCTGGAAGCGCGTGAGCGTGTAGCGCTCCTCATCGAAGGTCTCACAGAGGTGGGTGTGAAGGCGCACGCCGTAGGCGCGAGCCAGCTCGGCGGTCTCCCGCAGGAGTTCGGGGGTAACCGAGAAGGGCGAGCACGGTGCCAGCACGATCTGGGTCATCGAGCCGTGCGAAGCGTCGTGGTACGTCTCGATCACCCGCCGGGAGTCGTCGAAGATCGCCGCTTCGCCCTCGACCAGGCTATCCGGCGGCAGCCCATTCTGGGATTCACCCAGGGACATGGAGCCGCGAGAGGCGTGGAACCGTACGCCGATCTCTTGTGCCGCCGAGATCTGGTCGTCGAGCCTGCAGCCGTTCGGAAAGATGTAGGTGTGGTCGAAGACGGTCGTGCAGCCGGACGCGGCGAGCTCGGCCAGGCCGACGAGGGCGCTCCAGCGCGACGCCTCGGGAGTCCGGCGGCCCCAGATCAGATAGTGGGCCCGAAGCCAGGGGAACAGGTTGATGTTCTGGCCATGCGGGAGCGCGCGGGTCAGCGTCTGGTCGAGGTGGTGGTGGGTGTTCACGAAACCGGGCAACAGGATCTGGCCCGTCATGTCCAACACGACGTCGGCGTCCCGCGGAAGCTCCGAGTTGGGGGCGACCTGCTCGATGATCCCATCTCGGACGAACAGCCCGGCGTTGGTGAGTTCGCGGCGCCCGTCGTCCATCGTGACCACGATATCGGCGTTCCGCGCCAAAAGCGTTGTCAAAGTCAAATCCTCCTAACGCGCTCGAAGTTCGATCTTCAAACCACGTGGCGCTCGAAGATGGGGTGGTAGATCCGATCGGGCGTGAACGGGAGGTCGCGGAAGCGGACGCCGGTCGCGTCGGCCAGCGCGTTGGCCAGCGCCGGCGCGACGGGGTTGACGGGGCATTCCCCCATGCCCTTCGC
>CADCWJ010000522.1 GCA_902806365.1 uncultured Thermomicrobiales bacterium | reverse complement strand
CTCGAGGATCAGCGACTCGCTCGCCGTATCGGTGCGAATCACCTCGAAGTCGGCGATATGCGATACCAGCTCGCGGGTCTTCGGATCCTTGTGCCGGGGCGACTGGAAGTAGGAGCGGACCCGGTTGCGTAGGGCAATCGCCTTGCCGACATAGATGATGCGGCCGTCCGCGTCCTTCATCAGGTACACGCCGGGAGCGAGGGCGAGGGCCGACAATCTGGTGGTGAAATCGGGGCGGGCGGACGCGCCCGGAGGGGTAGCCATAGCGATAAAAGTATAGCCGTCGGATCCAAACGGAGCGGTGCAGCCCGTCCCGCACCGTATCCGGCATCGGGAAACGAGCGGCGTTGCGCGGCGAGCCACGATACGCGCACTATGGAGGGTGTCAAAGGGGATCCCCCTGCCGGATCGCCGCTTCTCCTCCCACCGCGAAGGAATCTCTCCCCATGGCCACCCAGCAGCAAGCCGCTCCCTCCGCCTACACCGCTTTCTGGCTCTCCCAGCGGCGGGATTCCTGGCACGAGGCGAGCGAGGCCGCGATGGTCGCGGCAGAGCAGGAGTTCCTGGCCCTACTCGAGTCGCCCGGGGCGGGCGTGACCCTGCGCGGTGTCTACACGAGCCTGGGGCTTTCGGCTTCAGTCGACCTGATTGTGTGGGCGCACGCACCCGAGCTCGCCCCGCTCCAGGCATTTGCCATCGCTTTCGACAAGACCACCGCCGGTCGCCATCTTGCCATCCGGCAGAACTACATGGGCTTCGGCGGGATGTCGCTCTATGACCCGACACACGGCCCAGCCTTCATCAAGGGAACACCGCCGAAGCGCTACCTCAGCGTCTATCCGTTCACGAAAACGCCCGAGTGGTACCTGCTCGATTACGCGGAGCGGCGGCGGCTGATGATCGAGCATGGCGAGATGGGCCGCGAGTTTCCGGAGATCCTGACCAACACGGTCAACTCCTTCGGCATCCAGGATCAGGAGTTCGTCGTCGCCCTCGAAGACGACGATCCCAACCAGATCATCAAGATGGTCCAACGGCTCCGGTCTGCCGAGGTCCGCAAATGGACCGGACTTGACACCCCGATTTTCTTCGGTGACCGGAAGGCACCCGCCGACGTCTTCGCCGACCTGCGGGGCCGCTAACGGTTTCTCAGTGAGAAAGCGTCCCGGACGGATTCACCGCGCGCCGTCGATGCCCGTCGCGACATCCCTGGCTGCCTGCCGCATGGCCGGGGCGATCCGCGCGTCCGAGCTGGCGATTTCCTCCAGCTCATGGCCGAGTGCCTCGAGTTCCTCACCCCCGGCCATCATCGAGACCAGTTCCTCCCGGGTGACCGCGTCCTTGTCGAACGTGCCGTAGCTCCGCCCCCGGTTGAGCAGGGTGAACCTGTCCCCGATGGGGAAGGCATGGTGCACGTTATGGGTGATGAAGATGACGCCCAGGCCGCGCGCACGAGCCTGCGCGATGTAGCGCAAGACGACCCCCGCCTCCTTGACCCCGAGCGCGGCCGTTGGCTCGTCGAGGATCAGCACGCGCGCGCCGAAGTAAACCGCCCGCGCAATCGCGACGGATTGCCTCTCGCCACCGGACAGGGTTCCCACCGGCTGCCCCGTATCCCGGATCGAGATCCCCATCTTGCGCAGCTCGTCGCGCGTGATCGTGTCCGCCGTCGACACATCGAACCGGCGAAATGGCCCCACCTTCTTCGTGGGCTCGGCTCCCAGAAAGAAGTTTCGCGACACGCTGAGCAGCGGGATCATTGCCAGGTCCTGGTAGACCGTGGCGATCCCCGACTGGAGCGCATCCCTGGGTGAGCCGAGCCGGACGGATCGACCATCGATGAGCAGTTGCCCCTCATCGGGCGGATGCACGCCGGAAAAGATCTTGATCAGGGTGGATTTGCCGGCTCCGTTGTCCCCCAGGAGGCACATCACCTCGCCGGCATGCACGCTCATGGAGATGTCATGGAGCGCCTGGACACGGCCGAAGTACTTCGAGACACCCCGGGTCTCGATAAGCGGCGTCGCGCTGGTGGCGTCGTGGTCGCTCATCGCCGTGACTCCGTGGCGCGACTGCGGACGAACTGGTTGATCAACCCCGCGATCAGGAGCATGCCGCCAAGAAAGACCTGGAACCAGTCGGCATCGACACCGGCGAAGACGATACCCTGGCGCACCATCCCGAAGATCAGTGCTCCAAGTGCCGCCCCGATCGCCGATCCATACCCACCGGTCAGCAGGGTGCCGCCGATCACCACGGCGATGATCGCGTAAAACTCCTGCTGCTGGCCGCGAAGCACATCCGCGCCGGTCGAGCTGATCACCTGGATGATTGCCACGAGGCAGCCGGCGAGCGACGACACCATGAACAGGAGAATTTTTACCCGGGATACCGGGACGCCAACATTCCGGGCGGCCTGGGCATTGCCGCCAACTCCAAAAATCCAGTTGCCGAATGGCGTGCGGAGCAGGACCACCGTCGCCACCAGGGTCAGCACCAGCCACCACGCGATAGAGATCGGGAACTCGACGGAGCCGACCGCAACTCGCTCCGCGAAGATCCGTTGGGCGCCGTCGAACCCGGCAACATCGCGCATCCCGCCGAGCTGCGTTCTGCCGGTGATCTGCCGGGTGATCGCGATGGTCAGCCCCCGAACCACGAACAGGGTTGCGAGCGTGATGATGAACGATGGCAAGCCCGTTCTGAGTACCAGGACGCCATTGATGAACCCGATCCCGAGGCTTACCAGGACCGCCATGGCTATCGCCGGCCAGATGTTCCAGCCATACTCCACCGTCAGCAGCGCGAGCACCATTCCGGATGCACCGATCACCGAGCCGATCGACAGGTCGAATTCCCCGCCAATCATGAGGAGGCAGACCGCGGTGGCCAGGATTCCGAGCTGGGCGGAGACTTCGAGATAACTGGCGGTGCCGCCCAGGGTCAGGAACCCGCTGTCCCCGGCGGCGAACGCGAAATAGGTCCAAAGCGCGATCGCACCGGCTATCGCACCGGTTTCGGGGCGCCGGAGCGCTCCGCCGAGCAGTCCGGATTTGAGGATGCGATCGCTATCGGCTCCCTCGCCGGCAACCCGTGCACTATGCGGTGATCCCATGGGACGAGCGCTCCCGCGGCGAACAGGCAGACGCCGGACCGCGACAGGCTTCCCTGCCGGGGTCCGGCGGATCAGGTGCTAGCGCGTCCCTTCGGCCGTCAGGTCGATCACTTCTTCGACATTGTCGGCCGTCACGAATCCTGGCCCCGTCATCAGGATCGGATTGGCGATCGTGTTTGCGTTGGTCACGTAGAGGTTCAGCAGGATGATCGGCAGGTATCCCTGCTCGTACTGCTGCTGGTCGATCGCGAAGAGCATCGTGCCGGCCTGGATCGCTTCGAGCACCTCTGGCGAGAGATCGAAGGTGGCGATCTGTACCGCTCCGGTCTTTCCGGCAGCCTCGATCGCCTGCATCGCTGGGACAGCCCCGGTTGGGCCGAGCGCCATGATCCCGTTGATCTCGGCATTGGCCGACAGGGCGGCCTGCACCCGCTGCGTCGCTTCGGTCGGGTTGTTGAGGTCGACGACGAGCTGCTCGACAGTGCCCCCAGCGGCGGTCATGGCCTCCGTGTAGCCGGCGCACCGCTCTTCCAGGCCGGCGTTGCCGGCCTCGTGAATGAGACAGATCGAGTTCGTGACGCCGGCCTCGGCCATGCGCTCGCCACCGCCGATCCCCGCTTCCTTCTCGGTCTGGCCGACATGGGTGAGCACCCCGAGATCGGCGGCGACGTCCGATCCGGAGTTGATCGAAATCACCGGAATCCCGGCCTCCACGGCTCGCCGGATCGATGGACTGAGGGCCTCGGCATCCGGGATCGATACGACCAGTCCGTCCGGCTGGGAAGCGACCGCGGCATCGATCAACTGGGACATCGCGACCATGTCGTACGTCGTCGGCGCCTGGTATTCCACCGTTACGCCGAGATCTTCCTCAGCGGCCTCGGTGCCCCGCTGCACCACGGACCAGAATGGGTCGGACGCCTGACCGTGCGAGACGACCACAAAGCGCAATTGAGCGTCCTGTGCGGTGGCCGTCGCCGTGGCCAGGCCAGCGCCGCTCGTGGCGAGAAGGAGCAGAAGGAGGCAGGCGCGTCGGACGAGGTGTGTCATGGTCTCTCCAATCAGTTGCCGACATGGCGGCCCGATAAAGGTCTTCGTGTCTCGCCACCGACGAACCACATGCCCAACAGAGACTGGCGGACTGTTGCGGCGGCGCATCGGGGTGCTCGAACGTAACGGGATTCGGACCTCCTTTCCGGTTCTCCGGTCCCGGCCAGACCGATGCCCACAGCTTGACGGCCATTCGAACCGCGAACGCGCCCGCTGTACGCGGGTGAAGCCGGGGAAAGCCTGATACGCGGCACACTCCTGAACCGTGCGTGCGTGGGCTCGCCATGGCTGGATTCGTCTTGAAAACCTGCGCCCATGATACGTGCCGATGGCGTGTTCGCACCAGCAAAAAGCAGAGGCAAGCGGCCACGTCGTCGACGAATCGGCTGGGCTACTCCGGGGCAGCGGCAATGGCTCGGGCACGCGGTGCGGCCGGCTCGGTCCGCTCGCCGGGATGGGTCTGATGCCGGATTCTCGCTTCGCTGGGGAGTAGCCAGGCGATGAAGATCGTTCCCGTCACGACCACAAGCTGCAAGCGCACCGCGTTCTGCATCCCAAAGGCGTCCGCTAATGCCCCGAACACCGGTGTGCCGATCGCCCCGGCGATGAATCCGAGACCAAGGATTAGCCCGGACGCGACGCCGGCCCGTCCGCGCATCAGTTGCTGCGCCATCACCAGCAGGAGGGGTGCGGTCGACGCCGCCAGCAAGCCGACGAGCGCTCCGGTGACAAAACCCCACGGACCCGGAAACTCGGCGAACGCCCAGATTGCCGGAATCGTCAGCACCTGCGTCCAGAGGATCACCGCCCGCCTGCCATGGGCATCCGCCAGGTTGCCGGCGATCACCGCCCCGAACGCGCTGCCGAGCACGATCACCGTCGCCAGTGGTCCATAGAAACCAGCGCCGTAGCCAAGCTCCTGGTACCAGATCGGCACGAAGTTCTGGAGCCCGAACACCGGAAAGGAGCGCAGCATCATGACCGCGACGATGATGGCGAGGAGACCAACCGGCACGGCCGCCGCCTCTGAGCGGGAGGCCAGCGGAGTCCGGTCCTGATACCCGACCGACCGCATCGACCACAGGACCCAAATCGCGATGCTGATCCCCGGCAGCAGCATCAGCCCGGTGGCACGGACGCCCAGCAGGTTGAACAGCAGCGCGCCCACCAGCGGCCCGATCGCCACCCCGAACGTCCCACCGGTACCGTAGATCGACATCGCCGTGTTCTTCTGCCCCTCCGGAATCACCCGGTTCGCGGTCACCGCCCCCATCGGATGGAACGCGCCCGACCCCAGCCCCGCGAATGCGGCCACCACCAGCAGGATCGGAAAGCTGGGCGCGAAGCCGATGCACGCGAACAGGACACCGGTCCAGGCCAGCGCGATCCCGGTCAGGCGCGTTCCATATCTGTCGGCGAGCCACCCGAAGAACGGCTGGGAGATCGACG
>CADCWJ010000521.1 GCA_902806365.1 uncultured Thermomicrobiales bacterium | reverse complement strand
TGACCCTCCGCCGTCTGCGTCAGGCCCAGGATCGTGACCGGTCCGGTCTGCGCCCGCATCTCCACCGAGAGCCCTCCACCGGCCTTGCCATGGAACACGGCAAGTTCCTTCAGGGTGGGCTTGCCATCGCTGATCGCGGGATGCGCTGGACCGTCGTGACCCATCAGGAAAAAGCGTTCCCGGAAATCCATCGCGCAGAACTCGGAGAACGACCCGCCCGCGCCCAGCTCGTGCATGATCTTCATCGCGATCGCCGTCTTCAGGTCGCCCTCGCCCGCCGCCGGAATGCCCCTGGCCGTGAGCAACGTGTTGCCGAGGATCAGGTTCGATGCGATCCGCTCGATCCGGTCCCCGCCCGTACCCCGGTAGTAGTACGCCAGGCCATCGAGGCTGAAGTCGTTCGCCAGCCGATCCAGACCCGACGCGACCCGGGCGCCCCATTGCATGGCTTCAACGGATATGTCGTGCGGGGTCGCCAGCATCGTCGCCGCCCGCTCCGAGATGCGCTCAACCTCGGCGTCCGTCGCCGCCTGCACCCGGTCTTTCAGGTCGTCGATCTCCAGGATCTCGACGTGCGCTCCGAGCTGTGTGTGGACCAGCCCGACATCGGTCGACATGTCGATCATGCCGGGATAGGTATGCCCCAGCATCCCGAACCGCGCCCAACGGATCGTTCGCGCCACTCGGGCGGCGGCACACCAGGCGCGGATCTCGCCCCACGCCCGGTCGTCGGACAGCGTCCCTGTGATCACGGTGAATGGGACACCGGCCCGCCCGAACACCCCTGCCATCTCAGGCACCGGGCAGACCCCGCAGTTCGCCAGCCAGGTGGTGGTGTCCGTCGTCTCGTAATCCAGCGCGGGTTGTGGCTGGAGGTTGAGGATCAAGACCGGCACACCGGCACGCTGAACGACCGGCAGGACCTGCGTGCTGGTTGCATACGTTCCGGCGTAGAGGACGATCAGGTCCAGATCCTCGCGTGCGAACCGATCCCCCAGCGTCCGGCCGGCTTCGGCGGTGTCGACCAGCCCGCCGGAGACGATCTCGCCCACCGTGGCGATCCCGGTTTCGACATGCCGCAGATAGCCCTCGATCGTCTCCTTGAGCCCTGGGAACTGTGGCCAGTACGCGGCCAGCCCGATCCCGAAGACGCCGACGCGAGCGCTCGCCCCGACACCGCCGGTCGGGTGCAATCCTGTTTCCTCCATTCCGGCCCTCCCGCCTCTACTGATTCCTTGACTCGGTATTGGCCGCCATCATACCCGCACCGGCCATTGGACCGGTCTGCCACCTAGCGACACTCTGAGCGGAAGCGATCATATCCCTAGTGTGGACTTGCTAAAATCCCGGTTGGCGTGTAGCGTGAGGCCCATAGCGACGAGAAGAACCGGCCCGGCGGGGAAGCGTCTGCTGGTACCGCCCTTCGGTTGCCGCTCCAGGCGTGAAAGGATGTACGCACTTGAAAACCATCGTTCCCGGATTGCATGCCTCGATATCCGAGCCGCTGGGGTTTGGCCCGGCGCTGGAGATGCGCGCGTTCCTGCTGCAACGCGAGCACGGCAATGTCCTGATCTACCGGTCCGCCGGGTTGCGGGCCGATGTCGAGGCGATAGCAGGGCTCGGCGGCATCTCCCGCCAGTACCTCAATCATTGGCATGAGGCATCTGAGGAATCTGACTGGGTGACGGACACCTTCGGCGGTCCGCTCCACTGCCACGTCGCCGACGCGCCGATGGTGTCCTCCGTGAGCAAGGTAGGCGCGACGTTCTCCGGGCGGCACATGGTCGGCAATGACTTCGAGGTCATCCCGACACCCGGCCATACGGAGGGCGCGACCGCCTATCTCTGGGACACCGGCGAGCATCGCGCGCTGTTCACGGGCGACACGATCTTCTTCAACGGAGGGCGCTGGCGGGCGGCCCTGCTCGATGGCGTCGGAGACCGTGAGCGACACATCGACAGTCTTGAACTGATCCGTGAGCTGGATTTCGATCTCGTCGTGCCTGGCATCGCTTCCAAAGGCGAGCCCTTCGTCGCCTTTGTCGAGAAGCCGGAGGCACAGCAGCGCATCGACGG
>CADCWJ010000520.1 GCA_902806365.1 uncultured Thermomicrobiales bacterium | reverse complement strand
CTGCCACCCGTCAACACGAGCAGTGCGGTCGCGACGCGGACGTGGAGCTTCGACGAACGGAACGGCTCGTGGACGATCAACGGGAAACTGTTCGACGGGAACCGGGTGGACGCACGCGTGAAGAAGGGGACCGCGGAGATCTGGGTGCTTCGCAACGAGCGGCGCAACTGGAGCCACCCGGTTCACATTCACTTCGAGGAATTCCAAATCATCTCACGAAATGGGAGTCGGCCGCCCGCAAACGAGATCTCGAGGAAAGACGTGGTCCGGCTCGCGCCGGGTGAAGAGGTCCGAATCTTCATACGGTTCCGAGACTTCGTCGGCCGCCACCTGATGCACTGCCACAACACGATCCACGAAGACCACGCCATGATGATCCGGTGGGACATCGTTCCCTGACCACGCCACGCGGCGACTGCAAGCGTCGAACGCACGAACTGACGGCAGGTGGGAGCGTGTGTCGCTCGCCTGACGAATGAACTTGGGGTTGTGCTATGGATCGCAGACTATTTCTCGCAGGCTTAGCGTTGGCTCCACTCGGTTGCGCCCGGTCGCGACCCCCGGGTACGTCCCCGGCGGCATCGGTGCCGCCGCCGCGGGAGGCAAAGCCTTTACGCCCCGGGGCAAGCTACTTCCCTAACTTCGTTCTCCGCACGCACGAGAATCGGCCGGTACGCTTCTACGACGATCTTATCGCGGGCAAGATCGTCGTCATCAACATGATGTACGCGAAGTGCGACGGCATTTGTCCCGGGGTGACGTCGAACCTGAAGAGGGTCCGCGAGGCGCTGAACGGCCGCGTGGGGCGGGACATCTTCATGTACTCGTTGACGCTTCAACCCGAACAAGACTCGCCGGACGCGCTGCGGCATTACGTGGGGATGAACAAGATCGCGCCGGGGTGGGACTTCCTGACCGGCGAGCGGTCGGAGATGGAGGTGATCCGGCGGAAATTGGGATTCGTGAATCCCGACCCCGCCGCCGACGCCGATCGCACGCAGCACACGGGGCTGATCCGGTACGGCAACGAAACGCTGGACCGATGGGCGGCGTGCCCGGCGCTGGCGAATCCGGAGCAGATCGTGAACGCCATCCAGTCGATGGACACATGGGAAACCAAGCAAGCTCGGCTCGGCGCAGCGGGCGCGGCGG
>CADCWJ010000519.1 GCA_902806365.1 uncultured Thermomicrobiales bacterium | reverse complement strand
TTCGCGACGTTGCCGGTCGGCTCACGCAGACCATCATCCATGTCGAGCCGGCCATCGCGCCGCACACTCGTCCCGACGAACTTTTCGGGGATGTAACGATCGACGGGTAGTCCACGCTGCGAGCACCAATTCTAGCGCTCAGCGTGTCGACGACCCTGCACGAGACACCCGACCTTCAGCCACCGGGATCCGAACGATTCCGTACATGGTGGCTGACTCAATCGAGCGATATCCCACGGAACCTCCTGGTCACCCATGGATGACCTTTGCGCAGCGCTTCACCCCGATGCCGACGCATACTCGGCGTCGTCGGGAGGCACGGTGCTGGTTTCGGTGGGGGGAGACACCCTTTTTGGAAGACAACAACAGCGATAACCCGACAGCAGAACGAGACAACACGATCACGACGGGGCAGGACTCGCAAGAGGGTCAACGTACCGGGAATCGGCGACGCCGGCGACGGCGGCCCGCCTCGGGCGGTCAGCGCCTGGCGCCGGCGAGCGAGCAACCACAAGGCACAGAGCCTGCCCGCCGCGAACAACAGGAACAAAGACCGGAGCCAGGCAACGAAAAGCACGGGCGAGGTGCGGAACAGCAACGCGGCCGGCAGACCCAACCCGGTTCCGGGCGTCGTGGTCAGGACGGTCGGGACGGATCCCGGACGACGCAGGGTGGAAACCCCCAGAGCGAGGCGCGCCGTACCGGCCAGCAACGCTCCGGGCGTGGCGTATCCGGCATCCAGCCGAACCAGCGCCGCACCGAGCTGCAGAACGAGCAGCAGGCCGAACATCGTCGCCGGCAAAATCAGAACCAGAACCAGGGCGGAAATCGTCGCCCTGGGGTTGCCGAGCCGAACCGCGACGATCGAGACCGGTCGTCACGCGACCAGACCGGCCGAGGCCAGGCGAATGCCTCGCCACTCCGGCAGCAGCGCGGGCAGCAGCGCGGACAGCAGCCCGACCAGCAGAACGTGCGTAATCGACCGGCGCAGCCCGACGGCTCGGACCGGCAGGGTGGTGGAGCAAGCCAGAGCTCGCAGGACCGATCCCGCCGGCCCGTACGTCGCCCCCGGCGTGACGATGAAGCGCCGGACCGGGTCGACGTCACTCGCATCTCCCATCAGCGATCTTCACGACCGGGAACCGGGCCGAGCTCCGGGGACAACCGCGGGATCCGGTTCCTGCCGAGCGAGGCGCCGCCGGTCGTGAATGCCGGGCCGATCGGGTCCGATCTTCTGCGGGTGATCCCGCTGGGAGGGGTCGGCGAGGTCGGCAAGAACATGACCGCCGTTGAATGCGGCAACGATCTCGTCCTGCTCGATTGCGGTGGGAAGTTCCCCGAGGAGAACCAGCGGGGCATCGACCTGATCATCCCCGATGTCACGTTCATCGCCGAGCGCATGCGCAACTTCCGGGGAATCCTGATCACCCACGGTCACGAGGATCACATCGGGGGGTTGCCATACATCATCCCGCAGCTCAAGAGCGACAAGCCGATCCCCATCTGGGGTACGCCACTGGCGCTCGGCTTCGTCGAGCGCAAGCTGCTCGAAGCCCGCCTCGAGCGTTTCGTCGATCTGCGGACGGTCGAATCCGGAGACAAGGTGCAGCTCGGGCAAATGGTCGCCGAGTTCATCCATGTGACCCATTCGATCCCGGATGCCTGCGCGATCGCGCTGCATACCCCCGTCGGCACGATCGTCGACACGGGCGACTTCAAGTTCGATCCGACACCGGTGATGGGAGCTCCGACCGATGTCCGGAGACTTCAGCAGATCGGGGAGCG
>CADCWJ010000518.1 GCA_902806365.1 uncultured Thermomicrobiales bacterium | reverse complement strand
GACGTTCGTCCGTTGGCCCGAACGCCGCACCTGCTTGCGAAAGCCAAACACTTCCAGATCGGTCCACACCGCGAGCTTGCCCGTGGCCCACGACCAGCCACCGGTCAGGTCAGATGGCCGAATCTCGACGGTGCCTGCTGGAAGCGGTGCGGGCGTGGCGTCTCGCCTCCGCTTGTCCTTGCGGGGATAGACGCCGCGCTCCTCCAGTATTTCGGTGAGGCGCTCGACCTGGTCCGTCGCGATGCTGATCTTCCATCCGTCGGCCAGCTGGTCCCGCAAACGTTCGGTCAGGGTGAATATGTTGCCGGCGAAGACCGGGGGGACGCTGACCGTGTCAAAAGAGATGGCATCGTCCTGATCGGGGTCGCTCGCGCCAATCGCAACGAGCGTCCGGCTGGTCAGCGAATGAAGGACGGTCTCCGACGGGACGTACGGAAGGGGGACGTCCGCGGGCAGCTCACCCGACTCCCGGAACGTGCGCTCGAGCTCGACAGCCTGGTGCTCGAGCTGGACCGCGGCGAGGTGCACGGCATCTGGCTGATCAATGATTACCACGCTGTTCGCCGGCAGGAAATCCAGCAGAGTCGACGTCTCCGGTGTGAGATATCCCGACAGGAGATCGAGCGAATCGGGAAACACCCCTGAGTTGATCTGTTGGATTCGCCGCTGCCAATCCTCGCGAACCTCGTCCCGCAATGGAGAGAGATCGAGCGTGGCGACCTTGGCGGCGATCTCCGGCAGGCGCCAGATCGGAAGCTCGAACGGAGGCAGCAAACGAATCGCATTCAGGCGTTCGATCGATCGCTGGGTGTGCGGATCGAATCGCCGAATGCTTTCGACGTCATCACCGAAGAAATCAATGCGAACCGGAAGGGCCTCGCCGGGAGGATAGATGTCGACGATGCCGCCGCGACGCGCGATGACGCCTTGCTCCTGAACTATCGGTCCCGGTTGGTATCCCACCGTAAGCGCCCAGGTGAAGAGATCCTCGACGGTTATCCTGTGGCCAACTCGGATCGTCCGTGTCTGCTCCGTGAGTTCCTCCGGGCTCATCAGGCGCTGCATGAGCCCGCCGACCGGCGCCACCCAGATTCCGGGATCGGCGGCCATGTCGCTCATCGCGTCCAGCTCGCGGGTGCGGCGAACACTGGCGTCGCGATCGGTGGGCAACATCTCGTAGGGAAGGGCATCTGGTGCGGACCAGAGATGCGCGGACCGGGCCGACGGCAGATACTCGGACAGGGAGCCGCAGAGCTGCTCCGCTCGATCCTGCCGGGACGTGACGATCAGCGCTGGACGACCGACCACTTCGAGCGCGCCGGCGATGACAGCTGGCCGCGCGGATTCCGGAATATCGGCGACGGTCGCCAGCTTGCCGTTCTCGATCCTCGAAATGATTTCTTGCACCTGACGCGAGGTGGCTATCTGGTTGGTGATGTGGGCAAGGCTCAAGGCTGACTCCGCTCCCTTTCCAGCACGACTACGGGCAAAGGGCATGCCTAATTGCCGGCGCGGGTCCTTGCCCCGCCCGTCTTCTCCGTTTCCGTATTCTACACGGTCCCGGTGGTCAGCCGTCGCCGCCAGCCCGTCGTTGTCTCGTGCACCGTGCGCGTGGGTGGTAGGATCAACGTCTTGACCAATCGCCGTCAGGGCCGTGACCATACTCGTCGCAGGCACACAAAACCGTTCTCTTTTCTCACCACCTGTGCATCACACG
>CADCWJ010000517.1 GCA_902806365.1 uncultured Thermomicrobiales bacterium | reverse complement strand
TTGTCGCCCGGCCCGTCTCCGAGCGATTCGGGGTCGGGCCAACGCTGATCTGGTCGGCTGTGGGGTTCGGTGTGTTCGGGCTGACGGTACCGGTGGCGATCCTGGTGCCCGAGCATGCGCTGCCACTGGTGATCTTCGCCGAGTGCATGCAATGGATGATGCTGATCGTGTTCAACGTGCTCAAGCTCAGCCTGCGGCAGTCGCTGACACCGGACCGGCTGATGGGGCGGGTGTCGGCGTCGAGCCAGGTGCTGATCGGCGGGATGATGCCGATCGGCTCGTTGTTCGGCGGCGTGATCGGCAGCCTGTTCGGGGTCCACGTCGCGCTGCTGGTGGGGTGCGCGGGGATGTTCCTGGCGGCGGCGTGGGTCTGGTGGTCGCCGGTAAAGGAAATCCGCACGATGCCGGGGCTGGCGGACCTCAACCCTCCCGGGGAACCGGGAAGCGACTGAGCGAGATCGGGCACGGGAACGGGCGCCAATGGCGCCCGTTCCCATGACATCGTTCCCCAGGCATCAGCTCAGGAAGACTCGCCCGGAACCGATGTTCGCGCGTATCCGGAGACGGCCCCATGGTCGGCGGGCTGGATGACCGGCTCCCGACGCTCCGTGGAAACGATCCACTCCTCACGGAACCATTGGCCTTGCCAGGGGATCGCGACCTTGTTCTCATGCTTCGTGAAATCGACGAGATAAAGCGGGATACCCAGTGGTCCACGCGGATTGATCTGGGTGACGGTTCCCACCGCGCCGTCGAACTTCGCTTCCTGCGAGGTGGCGTACATCACGTTGATCCCGCCGACGCCGCGCTTGTTCTTGCCGCGTGGCATCTGGACCTTGACTTCATCGCCTGGGGCGTACTGGGCCATTCTCGCCTTGTCCTCTGCTGCTTCATCGCCTCGATCACCGGGCGTACGACCCGGCCCTCGCTCCGTCAGAGTATAGCCGCTCCGGCGGGACGGCAAAGGACCCCCGGTCACCCGCCTGCAACGACGCTGCCGCAACATATTTGATATCGACATTGATATTATTGATTAGATATTGACAGATATTGATGCATTCTCTAGAATGCTCAACATTGGAACGGACACGAGGATATCCCGGCTCGCGATCCGCTCCCCTGACATCCGCAACGACGTGTCGCAGACGGGACCGCACGAGGCCGTCCGGCCCCGACCCAAGGAGCACTCCGAATGACCGATCCCCACAATGGCGTGCACGGCCAGCAGCGCGGCGAGCACCGTGGACCGCACCAGGGTCATCCCGCGCCCGGGCAGTGCCCGGTCTGCGGACGCGAGCTTCATGTCACGCGGCTCCAGTGCGGCACCTGCGGCACCGGAATCGATGGCTCGTTCCGGCTCGATCGCTTCGCCCGCCTGAACAGCGACCAGCTCAGCTTTCTGGAGGTCTTCATCAAGAACCGGGGCATCATCAAGGATGTCGAGGCCGAGCTCGGAATCTCCTATCCGACGGTCCGGGCCCGCCTCGACGACGTGATCCGGGCGCTCGGGTTTCCGGCAGCCAGCGAAGACGGGCTCCGCCCGAGTCAGGCGCGTGAGGAACGCCGCCAGATCCTGGAATCGCTTCGTGGCAAGCAGATCACGGCGGACGAAGCGGCACGGCGGTTGGCGACGCTTGGAGAAAGGAGCGGGTCATGAGCGAGGCAGTCGAACCCCGGCACCTGTCGGAAGAACGGCTCGAAATCTTGCGCCTGGTGGAGAACCAGACGGTGACGGCGGAAGAGGCGTCCCGCCTTCTCGAAGCGCTCGACCGCTCCGACCGGTCCGAGCGCGAGGAACGCGCCGATCAATTTACCGTCCCGTTCCCACCCGGGTTTCCCTTTGCGCCGCCTCCACCCCCGCGTGGTGGCCGGAGCGTCCGGATCCGGATCACGGACATCAATGAAGATCAGACGAAGCTCAATCTGGTGCTTCCCCATCCGCTGCTCGAAGCCGGTCTGAAAATGGCGAAGCGGTTGGCACCCGATCAGATGCTGGAAGCCAAGGAGATCCGGGAAACGATCGACGAGGGGTTCACGGGTTCGATCCTGGACATCCTGGATGGCGATCAGCGGGTCGAGATCATTCTGGAAGGGATCGAGCCACTGAGCCGCCGTGACCAGCGGGAGCTTCGCCGCCTGGAGCGGAGGGAGCGATGAACGTCGAGATCCGGGGTCCAGAGCATCGTTCGGCGCTTGCCAGCGCGACAACCAGCGAGCCGGATGCGGCCGCGCACAGGACGGAGGGCGGAACCATGACCGCGCAACACGCCTTGACACCGATCAGCGGGACCAACGGCTACCAGCAGCAAATCCCGATCGACCCGGGCGAACCGCTGAAGCTCTCGGTCGCCAACGCCAGCGGCAGGGTCACGATCGCCGTGTCCGATCAACCGAACGCCTGGGTGGTGGTCCGCCGCACCGATGACCGCCACGATGACGATGAAGATGTCGGAGTGGCCGTCTCGGTCGATGGCAACACGATCTCGATCCGGCCGGAATGGCAGGTCGCGAGCGGGCTACACGGGCTCGCGAAGCGGGTCCGCGATCAGCTCCAGCACGGGTTCAACCCGGACGATTGGGCGATTTCGAAGTTGCAGTTGAATTCTGACTTCGACTATGACATCCGGGTCGAAATCCCGCAGGATCTGATGGAGGGCTCGCGCGTCCAGGCGAGAACGGCATCGGGCCGGATCGAGATCGCGGGCACACGAGCGGATGTCGCCGCAGCTTCCGCCTCGGGAGCGATCCGGCTCGCGGACATCGCCGGCAAGGTGACGGTCAACTCCGCGAGCGGCTCGATCCGGGCCGAGAATGTCTCCGGCAGCCTGGAAGTGAATACCGCAAGCGGGCGGATCGAGGTTGAAGGAGGCGAGGCGTGGACCGCCCTGCGCACGATGAGCGGGTCGGTCAAGCTGGACGACGTGACGCTCAGGAACGCCAGGATCGTCACCGTCAGTGGGAGTATCCACGGCATGGTCACCGCCCCGAACGCGATCGACTACTCGATCGAGACGGTAAGCGGAAGCGTCAGGCTGGATGTGCGATTGCCCGGCACCGGGTCGACGGCGCGCCTCAGCGCAAAGTCGATCTCGGGTTCAGCAAGGGTCGATGGCGACTGGATCCCGGAAGGCAAGCGCCGCTGGCGCCTGGGGTCCGGTGAGGATGGCCCCCAGTTCCGGGTAAAGACCGTCAGCGGCTCGCTGAAATGCACCGGCCACGCGGACCCGGGGGTTGAACTGCGGCGAGAGGCGATGCCGGTTCCCCCGTCATCCGGTAACGACATCGAAGACGATACCGCGCCCTTCACGCCGGACGCGGCGAGAGCCGACGACGGGCAGGCCACGGCAAGTCTCGATCTCGACGTGAACCTGGACAAGGCGCTCGCCTGGGCAAAGGATGCGGCGCGCGCCTTCACCAGCCCGTCTCCACCTTCGCCCCCGGCTCCGCCATCACCCGCGAGCCCGACCACTCCGGTGACGCCGCCGACCCCGGTGACTCCACCAACACCCGTCGTCACATCACCGGGTGGAGCCGACACCGACGACACGGCACCGTTCGCCACCACCGCCTGGTCACGCCAGGCTGCCCAGGACGAGCGGGATGCCGAACAGGCCGAGCGCGACGCCGAACGGGCCGAGCGCGACGCCGAACGGGCCGAGCGGGACGCCGAACGGGCCGAGCGCGACGCCGAACAGGCCGAGCGGGACGTCCAGCAGGCCGAGCGCGACGCTGAACAGGCCGAGCGGGACGCCGAACAGGCTGAGCGCGACGCCGAGCGCGCGGAACTGGAGGCTCAGGTAGAGGCGCATGTTGAAGCCACGGCTGCCACAGTCGAAGCCGAGGTAGAGGCCCAGGCGACGACCGCCGGACCTGGCGTACCCGCCGCGGCCACGGCAGGTCAGGCTGAACCGGTATCCGACACCCGCGGCCTGGACTCCGCCGATACCGAGCAGCTGCATATTCTCGAGGCGCTTGAACGTGGCGAGATCGACGTGGACGAAGCTCTCGCCACGATCGAGCGCGAGGAAGCGCGCCGGGCCTGAGATCGGGCCGGTCGTGGGACCGTCACCCGTCACCCCTCCGTACGGGTGACGGTCCCCTCCTCCCTCGCCGACGATACCAACGAGACACCCGACGACTTCCCGGCTCCCGGACGGGGTCGGGAGCCGGGAAGGTGCGGCTGCTTTTCGACGCTCGTCCATGAGCATCGACCCGCTTCCACCCGGAGAGCGAGCGCCGGATCACCCGAACACATGCAGGGACCCGACAGGACGACCACTCCGCTCCATCCATGAAAGGACAGTTCGCCATGCTGGACCTCAACAACCCGGATCTCACGCGGCACATGATCGACGATCACCGGGCTCGCCTTCAGGCAAGCAAGCAAGGTCAGCTTCGGCACAATTCCCCTCGGCAACCAGGGCGGCTCCGGTTCTCGTGCGGCCAGATGCTGATCCAGATCGGCGAGCGGCTCCGGGGCGCCCAGGTCCCAACCACGGAGAGCCGACCGGTGCATCTCGCCCTCGCCGATTGATGAGACGCCGGGCCGGGGAACAATCTCCCGGCCCGGCGTCCAATTGTGGGAGAAGTGATGCCGGCGCAAGTGGACGGGAAGAGCCTCGAGGTGCAGGACACCTTGGCTCACCGCTCGGGCTCATTGCCAATCCAGGTGCTGCTCTTCACCAGTCTCGTCTCGATGCTCGGCAATCAGCTCACCGGGCTCGCCGTACCCTGGTTTGTGCTCGAAACCACCGGCAGCGCCAGCAAGACCGGCATCACCGCCGCCGTCACCGTGATCCCGGTGATTATCGCGACCTTCTTCGGTGGCGCCCTCGTCGATCGCACCGGCTACCGCGGACTCTCGGTCTTCTCCGACCTGGCCAGTGCCGTGACGCTGGCCGCCGTCCCGCTGTTCTACCTGACGACCGGCCTAAGCTTTCCCGGTTTGCTTGTCCTCATGTTTCTTGGCGCGATCTTCGACGCACCGGGAAGCACGGCGCGACAGGCCATGATTCCCCAGCTCGCGCAACGGAGCGGCATCCCGCTGGAGCGGATCAACGCCAACTTCGGGATGATCGCCGCGGTCTCTTCCCTCTTTGCGGCGCCGCTTGCCGCGCTCCTGATCGCCTGGCTCGGCCCCATCAACGTACTCTGGTTCAACGCCGGGACATTCGTCTTGTCCGGGCTGGCGGTGTACGGGCTGATCCCGGTGCTCGAACTTGCCGAGGCATCGGGTGAGTCGTTCATGACGGATGTCCGGATCGGTCTCCGGTACGTCGCCGACAACCATTTGATCCGGACGATCATCCTGGCGGCGCTCGTGATCAACATGCTGTTCGCGCCGCTGTTCGGGGTTGCCATTCCCTACTTTGCCAACCAGGAGCTGCAAAGTGTCCGGGCGCTGGGGATCATGCTCGGCGGCGAGGGGCTGGGCGCGCTGACCGGATCGTTCCTCTATGGACGGTTGTGCGGGCGATTCGGGCGCCGCACGTTCCTGCTGGCGGCGATGCTCCTGCTGACGTTGCCGATCCTGCCCCTGGCACTCCTGCCCAACCAATGGCTCGCGACCGGATTGCTGGCGCTGATCGGCCTCGGCTCCGGACTGGTCAATCCGATGCTCGGCACCTTCCTCCAGATCACGACGCCAGCGCACCTGCTCGGACGGGTGACTGGCCTGATCCGCGCCGGGGCGATGGTCGCGACACCAGTCGGCCTCCTGCTCGGCGGAACGATGATCGCTGTGCTGAACTTGCCCGGCTCGATCCTGCTGATCGGGTCGGTGATGGCGGTCGTGCTCCTGGCGCTGTGGAGGAACCGGTCACTGTACGAGCTGGACCGGGAGATTGAGACCGAGTGACCGGCCCGGGCGGCTCCACCATTTTGTGAGGCAAGCACCTCAAACAACTCAGCAGGTACGTCACCACACCGGGTCGGAGCGGTTCGACGCCACTCCACACCCACCCGTCTCGCGCGGGGCGCCCGCGGAATCGATGCTCCCGAGGCGTACGCCAGGTTTGCCTCCGCACAGGACGGATCTGTTCCATCTCCGGCGGAGTGCGGAGGCTTCAGCAGCGGGAGAGCTATTGCGGGTAGACGGCGAGGCTCATCCCGTCGATCACCCGCCACATTCCGACGAACGCGTCCCAGGAGTAGAAGTCGTAGGTGCCGCTGGCCGGGTCGGAGACGTGGATGCCCCCGTCGTCATATCCGTAGACCGTGACGACGTGCATTCCGGCGAGCACCGCATACGTGTCCTGATCGGTCAGCGTCTCGCGGGTGTCCCCCCAGAACCCCAGCCAAACCAGGACCGGACGCCCGGCGTCGAGATGGGCCTTGAGCGGCGCGATGTCGCCACCGGTATACATGACTTCCGTGGCGAAACCCGCCCCGGAAAGTACGGGCACGAGCGCCTCCGGATAGACTCCGTAGTCGGTGGTATTGCCCCATACCCCATCGATGTTGCCCCGGTACCCGTAGTGCGGATTGCTGGCCGCCGGAACCTGGGCGATGAATGTCGACTCCGGGACGCCGTTGCCAAACGCGCTTGTCGCGATGAAGGCGGCCGCGTACTCGCAGCTCAGCCTGTGCTCCTGGACGTGCGTTCCAACGTTGGGGATCGCGCGGACCGGTGCCGTGGCGCCGTCCCCGGTTGGCTCAGCGGGCACCCGCGGGATCAGGACCCGTGAGCCAACCGGGAGATTGCCGGGGTCAGCGATCCCGTTGAACTCGGCGATCACCTCCGGAGCGACGCCATACGCGCCCCCGATCGCGGCGAGTGTGTCGCCGGAGGCTACCCAGTGCGCGGTCTCCACGAAGGGACTCGTCCCCTCGCGCTCGGCGGCCATCAACGCGGCGTCGGACGGAAGCTGGCCTGGCTCGGGAATGACGATCACCTGCCCACCCGCGAGTGCATCCCCCGTGGGAAGGTAGCTCGATCGGCGAATCGCTTCCGGGTTGACGCCGAAGACGGAGGCGACGGAAGTGACCGTCTCGCCATCCCGTGCTTCGTACCGCTGCTGCCCGGCGAAGCCGGTTCCGGTCGCACTGACGAGAACCATGAAGGCGGCGACCGTTCCTACCAGGATCCGGCGCGCCGTGTTGACGTGCGGCCGTGCCGTGCCGTACACCGAGGGCATGAACACCGACTGGACGAGGTCGAGCACCGTTGCGCCGCTGGCCCGAACCGCGCGGCCTCCCCGTTGCCTGATGGTATGTGGAGCGATCACGCGACGTGGCACGCTCAGCCCAATCCCCGAGCGAAGCCGTCCGTAGGAGGGTCCCAGAGCCGGGTGCAAGGCGCGGTAATGGTCCTCGCTGCCACGTCCCACCCGCCGCGGACGTTCGACGATCGCCAGCGCTCGTCGCCCACGTGCCGATGAAGTTGCGTCGCCTGTGAGCGTTCGCTCGCGGCCGGCGATGCGGTGGGCCCGGTCCGTAACGAAGATCTGGTGACTCATGCGGTCGGTATAGAGCCCAATCATCCCCGGTTGCCGCATCGATTCCGGCCGGATGGCCGGGAGCGACGAGCGTAACCTGGGATGGTCGGGGCGGGGTTGCCAGGTGGGAAACTCGTTACCTGCCGACTCCATGCGTCGCTGGAGTTGCCGCCGCTCCCACGTTGCACCATCACGTATTCCGGCGGTGGTACTCCGTGGCGTCCGGATGCGTGGAGACCGGTCTTCATTCCCGAGCACGATCGTCATGTGTTCGTCTTCCTCCCCCGCAGGGACGTGGGCACCGGCGTGGGGCTCAGGGTTTCACGTGCCGCTGGACTGGCATCAGCCTCACGACGGCAGTGTACGTACAGGCACTATAGCCGCGCGATGCCTCACAGGCAACCCGGATACCGCGAGCATCGGCGAGGAGCGGTGGACCGACCACTTGGAAAGGAGCGTGATCACCGCTGCTTTCGCGTATCAAACCGGACCTGCGTCAGGGGGGGCATGTCACGTTTGCAAGCCGGTGCAGATTCTCGAATCGCGGCCCCAAAAGGAACAAGCTCTGGAACCCTGGGGGAAGGCGGTCAGGCGAACCAGGCTGACATCGACCACTCTTGCCGGTCATCGCACGGCGGGCTGCTGTGGAATCGACCTCCGGCCCCAAGTGGCCGAGGCGATGAAGCGGCCACATCCGGACCATTGGCGCACCGCGGTGGACACGGCGCATCCATCCTTGTCCGCGCGGTAAAGGTAAGTCGCGCCGGAATCCATCAGGAGATGAAAGCAGGGCACGATTGAACCACCTGGCGGCTTGTCGTGAACGAGTCGCCAGGTGGAGCGTCCTGGAAAGTTGGAACACAAGGGGCTACGGGTTGTCGTTTCGTTCAGGCGCGTTGGCGCGCGGCTCTATCGATCGGTCGCCCACGGCTTGAGGATGATCTTCCCGGTCGAGCGTCGCTCTTCGAGCATCCGGTGGGCGTCTGCTGCCCGGCTCAATGGCAGGACGTGGCCGATCGGAACGTCGACTTGACCCGACGCGACGAAGCCGATCAGCGTCGTCAATGCATCGACCGCGACATCAGGCCGGATTCCGAACCAGAGGCCGAGATTAAACGCGATCAGCGACTGGTTCGGCGACGGGTCGTAGAACAGCGTGTTAATCGTATCCGCCCTCATCTGGAGAGATTCGCCACTTGAGCTGCCGTAGACGACGACCCGACCGAACGGCGCAAGGCAGGTGATGCCCCGCTCGAAGGTGGCTCCACCCGCCATCTCGAGCAGGACCTCAACCCCTCGACCATTCGTTAGCTCGCGAACGCGATCTGGCCAATCCGCCTGAGTGTAGTCGACAACCAGGTCGGCGCCGAGGGCGAGCGCCGCCGCTCGTTTTTCGTGCGTCCCGGCGGCTCCGATCACGAGCCCGGCGCCGAGGAGCTTGGCAATTTGCACGGCGTAGCCGCCCACACCACCCGCGGCTCCCTGCACCAGAACGCTCTCGCCGGCCCGCAGGCAGGCCGCCTCCCTGAGAATCAGCAGGGCCGCCGAGCCGGCGATGACCAGGCCAGACGCCACGTCGGGGCTCAGGCCGGGAGGAATGGGGATCACCTGGGGAGCGCTGGCCAAGGCAAACTGTGCATACCCGCTCGATCCGTCATTTCCCACGAGTGCGAACACCGGCGTCCCGACCGGCAGACCATCGACTCCATCACCGAGCTCCTCGACCGTGCCCGCGACTTCACCACCGGGGGTGTAGGGTAGCGACGTGGGAAAGGGATACGGGTCGCTGCGACGACGCTTGACATCGGCGAAGTTCACGGCCGCCGATTCCACCCTGATCAACACCTGTCCCGGTCCGGGTTGCGGCATCGGCACGTCTTCGAGTTCGAAGACATCGGCCTGTCCGAATCTGTTCGCGCGAACGGCTTGCATCCAACCGCTTCGTGTTTCAAGAACCATGGTCGTTTCGTTCTCCTTTGCGGCGCACGTCGCGCAGCATTATGAAAATTAGGATGAGCGCATCTGTCGGTATCGAATGCTTGCTCTGTTCATGGTGCTCCGCCTGGACACAGGGATCGACCCTGTCCAAGGGCCCGGTTCGTGTGCGTTGCCGATGGCCCCGGTGCCGCCAGACCGAACGCCGACGCATAACGGACCGCAACGCTCGACTACAGTGGTCGAGCGGGGAGATGCTTGACTCCTTTCCAACTGTCTACCCGATCGCTTCTCCGCGGGCTCTCGCTCACGATAGGGCATATACTTTCAAAAAGCAACTATATAGAAATGATTTGAAAGTTCCGATATACTGACTCCATGACGCACCGCAGCTACAACCAGTTCTGTCCCGTGTCGCACGCAATGGATGTCATCGGAGAGCGGTGGGCGTTGCTCATCGTCCGCGATCTATTCCTGAGCCCCAAGCGGTTCAGCGACCTGATGAACGGGTTGCCCGGAATCGGAACCAATATCCTTGCCGATCGGTTGAAGAGGCTCGAGCGAACGGGCGTGATTCGTCGCCGCGCGCTTCCTCCTCCCGCGGCATCGACGGTCTACGAGCTGACCGCCTATGGACGGGAACTGGAGGGTCCGGTCGTGGCGCTGGCCCGTTGGGGAGCTCAAACGCTCGGTCAGCAGACCGACGGGCAAGTGGTGAGCGCAGAGTCCGCGATGATCGCGGCACGAGCATTGTTCGTCCCCTTCGCCACTCCTGGCGCGTCCGGGGCGTACGAGTTGCGGCTCGCTGGGACGTACTCCGGCGAGCCCAAACCGGGTGCCCTGATCATCGACGTACGGCTTGCCGATGGCGTCGTCGATGTCGCCTTGCGCCGTCACCGGAACGAGACGTCCGGCCCACCGCCCCGAGGCGTGATTCACGGCGACCTCGCTACCCTGTACGCCCTTTCGGTTGGGGCAGAGTCGCTGCGGCAGGCGACGGAACGCGGGGCGATCCGGTTCGACGACCAGGATCACCAGGCGGAGCTCATCGCGCGGCAGGAACAGTTCCTGTCCACGTGACAAGGGTTGCCGGGGACTCGTGCAGCCCCCTATCATCAGGTCAGCAATGTACGGCGGGCGGACCTCCCGTCGCTCCGCGCTTGTCGATGCCCGTATCCCACTGTCCATCACGCGTCTCGCGCATCGTCGATCATCCGCGAGCCGACACACACGGAGTTCCGGCGATGGCCGAGCGGACCGCAACCGAGTTGCTGTACCAGACCGATAGCTACCAGCGGAACTTCTCCGCCGAGGTCGTGTCGGTCGACCCCGCAACACGCGCCGTCACCCTCGACCGGACCGCGTTCTACCCTGGCGGCGGTGGCCAGCCCTGCGATACCGGCTCCCTTCTGTTCGATTCGATCACCAGTACCGTGACCGAGGTCCGCAAGGCCGGTGACCAGGTCCTGCATATCCTCGCGGACGAAGCCGCGCTGCCCAAAGCTGGCGCAACCGTGACCGGCGATATCGACTGGGAGCGCCGTTACCAACTGATGCGGACGCACACCGCCCTCCATGTTCTCTGCGGCGTGGTCTTCCGGGATTACGGCGCGCAGGTCACCGGGGGCAACATGACGCCCGACCACGCCCGGATGGATTTCGAGATGGACAGCGCCGACTTTACGCCGGATCGTGTCACCGAGATTCTTTCACGGGCGAATGCCGAACTCTCCAGCGAGCGGGACATTCGCGTGCGGATTCTTCCGCGTGACGAGGCATTCGCGATCCCGGACCTGATCCGGACGAAGATCAATCTGCTGCCGCCCGGGATCAGCGAGGTCCGCACCGTCGAGATCGTGGGCCTGGACCTTCAGGCCGACGGCGGCACGCACGTCGCCAACACCCGGGAAGTGGGCGGGCTGGCCGTGACCGGCACGCGCTCCAAGGGCAAGCGCAACAAGCGCCTCGAAGTTACCCTCACCTGTCCCCCTACCAGCGCCTGATCGTCTGACGGCAACCCGGATGCATGCATTCGGGTGCCAGCGTCAGAACGGTACAGGCTGGCCGTCCTGGTGGACCCGTTTCCGCGCGGCGGCCCGAACCCCACCTGCAACGAGAGCGTGTGCCTCCCGTTGTCGCGACCTCCACCGCACGCTCACCACGCAAAGGATCACAACCGATGGCCACGTCCCTGATCGACGCCGCGACCACGGCGCACGACACACCAATCTTCTCGCTGGCGGCTCGCGTCGCTTCGCGCAACGCCGCCTTCGCCGGCGACTCGATCTGGACCGAACTGCTCAAGCAATTCGCCCAGCACGATGATCCGGTCTACTTCGGCGATGGCGCACCGGCAAAGGAAATGATGCCGGTCGAACGGCTCCGGGAGGCGTCGGTGAAGGCCTGGCAGGATGCGCCTGCCTGCCTCGGATATGGCGAGCAGGCGGGGTTCAGCCTGCTCCGCGACCTGATTGCCGAGCGGCTCATCGCCCGCGGGATGCGGGCGGCGCCAGAGCAGATCCTGGTGACATCGGGGAGCACCCAGGGGATCGACCTCGCGGCCCGCGTCTTTCTCGAAGAGGGCGACGCGGTGATCGTCGAAAACCCGACGTTTCTCGGCGCACTCGAGATCTTCCAGACGTACGGCGTGCGGATCGTCCCGGTCGATCTGGATGACTCGGGAATGCGCATGGACGCGCTGGAGGCGGCACTGCGCGACGAGCCGCGCGCGAAAATGATCTACACGATTCCGACGTTCCAGAATCCCACCGGCTCGACCCTGCCGCTCGATCGGCGAGTGCGGATGGTCGAGCTGGCGCGCGCGCACAACGTGGTGATCGTGGAAGACGATCCCTATTGCGAGCTTCAGTACGACGGCGAACCGGTGCCGCCGATCTGGACACTTGGGGACGACGTGATCTACCTGGGCACGTTTTCGAAGACGATTGCCCCGGGGATCAGGACGGGGTGGTCGGTGGCGCGGCCGGAGATCCACCGCCTCCTGCTCGCCAATCGCGAGGTCATGGACATCAGCAACGACCGGATCACGATGCGCACCGTTTACCACACGGCGGTCGACTTCCTGGACGGCCATGTCGCCGGCGCGCGCGATGTCTACCGGTCGCGCCGCGACGCGATGCTGTCGGCCCTCGCTACATACATGCCCGAGGGAGTGAGCTGGACGCGCCCGGGCGGCGGCTTCTTCGTCTGGATCACGGTGCCGTCGTCGATCAACACCGCGCGGCTGTCCGAGCAGTCCGCCACACGTGGGGTGATCTTCTTTCCCGGACACTGGTTCTATCCAAACCAGGATCGGTTCAACACAATCCGGCTGAGTTACTCGACGGTTCCGGAAGATCGCATCGTCGAGGGAGTCCGACGCCTGGCGGAAACGATCCGTCAGTACGCCGCAGACTAGCGTGGGATAGCGAACCTGATCCGATTCGCGCGGCGGCCATGATCACGGGAAGACGGCGGACCCGCTCCATCGGCGAGGGGACAAGGCGGACCGCTCCCCGACCGGGTGTGCTACGCTCGAAAGGCTGGAGCCCCGCGAATGCTGGCCCCGGCGCATATCCCGTGGTCGCGCGGGGGCCGTCATGGTCGCCATCGCACCATGTCGAGGGTGGGATTGAAACGTCTGGTGAACGCTCAGCATCATGCCTGAATTCTTTAACTTCGGCGACTGGGACTGGAGCCGAATCCCCCAGGGGCCATTCAACTCACGGCTGTGGTGGTTGCTGATCGCGCTGTCGCTGGCGCTGGTGTTCACGATCCAGGCGGTCGAAACCGCGATCGACGGGGCGTGGCCACATCAGCACCGGGCCATCCGGTCCCTCCCGCGATCGCGCGCCGTGCAGCAGGGCTGGGCACTCGTCGCCTTGCTGGTGGTGCCGGGCGTGATCCTGGCGATCGGGATCGTGGCTGTCCATATCTGGCGTGCGCCGGTGTCCCCGGACCAGCAAGCGTTGGGTGCGGTGCTCGTCGGGGTCGGATGGGTGTTGTTCCTCCTGTTCGGCCTGAACATGTTCCGGTTCGGTTCGCTGATGAGCAATCTCGGAATGATCGGTCCGATTGCGATCATCATCCTGCTAATCGTCGGCAATCTCCTCTTGCTGACCGCGTTCATGGATATCCTGCCGTCGCTGGATGTCGTGCGCTCGGCGGTGGAGAATGGCGTGCGTGATCTTCTGCCATTCACCGGCTGACGCGGTCGGCCGGTGTGCCCGCCTCGAAGGTGCCGGGAGCCGGCGAACCGCGGATGACCGCCTGGCGGCGGGGAAGGGAGCCGGCGGATGACCGGATCCGGAGCGGGCGACGGCCTGACAACCCATGAGAGGGACGCACCCGGTGGGAGGGCGGTCCGTGGACCGGACCGTGCTCCACGCTCGCGCACCCGGCGTTCCGCAACTCCCGTGCGGAAGCGCGCGCGTGGAGCGCAGCCCAGCCGGTCCAGCCAGATGCGATCGGACCAGCTCGATCTGGAGGATTTGACCAGCGAGCAAACCCTGAGCGTCGAGGTCCAGCCGATCGGCGGGATCTTCGGAGCCCATGCCCCTAACCTCAACCCGTTGGGGCCGGGCCGGCTTGGCCGGGTCTCGCGGGCAGTGATCCGGCGCGGTCGCTCGACCCTGGTCCCGTCCCCCTCGTCCCTGCTCGACGAGCCGTATTTCCGGGTGCTGTGGCTGTCGCGCCTGTTCTCGCAGACGGCACAGGGCGCCTTGCTCTACGCCTTGTTGATCCTGGTCGTCGACCTCTCCAACCGGTCGTTCTTCAACTCGCTGTTCGTGATCTGCTCGATCATCCCATCGATCGCGTTCGGGCTGCCGGCGGGCATCGTGGTCGACACGGTGTCGCGGAAATGGCTGCTGCTGGCCCTCAACCTCTTTCGTTTTTTGTTCATGGTCTGCCTGATGTCTTCGGACCCAACTCTTGTCGGCGTGTTCGCGGCAACGCTCGGGATCTGGATCATCCACCAGTTCTACTCGCCGGCCGAGGCGTCGGTACTGGCCGAGATCGTCCCGCGCGATCGCTATCTCAACGCCCAGTCCCTCTTCAACCTGGCGCTCACGATCTCGCAGGTGATGGGGCTGATCATTGCCGCCCCAATCCTGCTCCGCATGGGGGGGCCGCGCCTGGTCTTCCTCGTCTGCGGCTTTTTCTGGCTCGTGTCCGCCGCACTCTCGGCGCTGCTGCCGACCCGGAGTTCGCACCGGCTGACGCGGCGCACCGTGAACCGATCGCTGCGGCAGGCGCTCGGCAATGGATGGCGTTTTGCGCGAGTCGATCGCCTGACGTTCGAGGCGATCATTGACGACGTTCTCGTGGGTGTGGGAATGAGCGCGCTAGTGGTGATTATGCCGTTCTACCTCGAGCGGGTGCTGGGGACATCCAAGGAGAACACGGTATTCGTGTTCGCCCCGGCCGCGCTGGGGCTGGTCCTCGGGCTCCGGGTGGCGCCGAAGCTCGCCCGGCTGATCGGCGAGCAACACAGCGCAACGCTGTCGCTGTTCGGGTTCGCGGCTTGTGTCGCGGCACTCGGGTTTGTCGAATCAACCTACAACGTACTCAACGACACCCTGCGGCTGCCCCTCGACAGCATCACCGACGCCCTCCGGATCTCCCCCTTGATCTCGGTGGCGATGCTCGTCTCGATCCCCGCCGGATGCGCCTCGGCGATCGTCAACGTCTCGGCGCGTTCGATCCTGCTGGCGCGCTCGCCGTCCCACATGCGGGGGCAGGTGATCGCGACGCAGAGCCTGATCGGAAATATCGGCTCGCTGATCCCGACGCTGCTCGCGGGGCTCGCGACCGACATCTTCGGCGTCAAGCCAATCGCGGTCGGGATCGCCGTCTGCATCGTGATCGCCGCGATGGTGGCTCATGGCTTTGGCCGGCGCTCCCCACTCACCGCACCACTGCCCCAGACGTAGCGTCATTCATCCGTTGCTACCCAGGCGAGCACATACCCCACATCCACCCGCCAAGGTGCGATCTCATCCGAGGTGGTGAGACCGATCACCCAGGTCTCGGGGTGCGCATCGCCTTCCCGCTCCATCGAGATCGCGAGGCATGAGGCATCGGGGCTGAACGTCAGCGACATCGCGAAGGCGGCCAACCGCGCATTGTGCGGGAGTGTGCCGCTCTGCTGGCGCTTCGTCCAGGCATCGACGACGACCACGTCGGAGGCGACGTTGTTCGCCTGGACATGGACGAAGAAGCGTCCATCGGGGGAGGACGCGCTGGTCGCCAACTCGATCCGCCGTGGGAACGAAAGCGTGACCGCGATGGCACCAGTGGAACGGTCGAGCACGCGATAAACGATCGTGTCCGCCAGCGGCTGCTGGTCCACCACCCAGCGCGGAGCGGGAAGCGAAAGCATCCGCCCCACCCGAAGCGCGGCGGCAACGGGCTCCGGGACAGGCACCGCCGCCCCGCCGGTGACCGGAACGAGCATCCATCGGCTCCGGGAGTCCTCGACGAGCACGAAGCCGGATGCGTGAAGCACAATGACCCGGCGAGGCTCAGGCACGGGGATCGGGACGCGGTCGCCGCTGACCGGATCGACCGATACCAGCGCCGACCCCTCGTCGGCGAGTATCCGGCTCGCCGGCCTGGCGCAGGCCGACGCCGCTTGCGAAGCTGACATGGGAGCGGGCATGGGTGCCAGCGCGCTGGAGTGAAGCAGCATCAACACCAGCGAAACGACAAGGAGCGGGCGGTGAAGGTGACTATCCCGGGCCATTGAAGCGGAACGTTTCGAGCTCGTCCTGGTCGATGTTGTAGATTGCCGTAAAGAAGCACTCGCCGCCGTCATCGACGAGGACGGGCGCGGACGTCCAATCGATGCCCAACGCGTCGCAGAAGCCGTTGACGAAGACTTTGCGCTCGCCGTTCTCGACGAATCCGGCATATTGCCGCATGTGGTCGAGCTGACCCTGCTCGGCGGCGATCGCCGCCTCGACGGTTTCGACATCCGTCAGGGTCGGCGTCCAATAGTCGTCATACGTGCCGAAGACAAGTGAACTGGCGGCCCGCTCCGGGACGACCACGCCGTTGATCTCGCCGACGGCGATCTCTTCCCACTCCCAGCTCTCGTTCCGAATGAGCACGGGAGTGGCTACCACCACTCGACGAGCGGGGCATGCAGCTGTCCCACCGGGGGAGGTCGAGCAGTCGACCTGCTCTGCTTGCCAAAACACGAAGAGGCCGACGAGTGCCACGAAAATCCAGATGATCAGGTTCATGTCCCGCTCCGTTCCTGGCCCGCGCGCGCTTCACGCCTGGCCATTTTCGACATAGCGCTCGATCTTTCCGGAATCCGCGTCGACCAGCGCGTTCCAGTAACAGGCACCGCCATCGTTGACGACCAAACGAGCCAGTGGATCGCTCGGAAGGCCCCCGCTGCAGAAGCCGATGATCTCGACGAACCGGGTACCGTCAGCCTCGAAGCCCACGTACTGGCGAGTCACCAGCTCATCGACGCGCGCCCGACCGGCAAGCGGGCCGCACTCCCGGTCGCGTTCGCGGGTACGGAGGATATCGTCGGTGCGCACCTTGCGCAGGAGGTTCTCGACGAGTGCGATGTCGTCCATCGTGGGCGTCCAGTACCCCTCGATCGTCTTGCGCTGCTTGTCGCTGAAGAAACGCGGCGCATACCGCGCATCGATCACGATGCCGTAGACCCCGTCGTTTGCGGCATAGGCATACCCGCGGCCAAGGACCTCGTCGAATGGCTCTACCCTTCCCTGGACGAGCGCGCCGACGACGAAGACCACGATCGCAAACCACTGCACAGTCATACTCCTGCCCTGATCGACCCCTTCCCGATCAGAACGTCTGGAACATGCAACCGGTTGCCGACCGCCGATGACGCAGGAATGGGAGGCATCCACGCCTCCCGTTCCTGCCCGCGCTGGATGGTGCCGGTGGCTACTGCTCGGCGATGGTAATGGTCTTGATTCCGACGGTTACTTGCGGGCTCGATACCTCGCCCCGGCCGATGTCGGCAACAGGGACCGTGGTCAGGGTATCCAGGACCTCGATGCCGCTGGTGACCTGGCCGAAGATCGAGTAATTCTTCGGAAACTCGACCGGCTGATCCTGGTGGACGATGAAGAACTGGCTCCCGTTGGTGTTTGGACCCGAGTTCGCCATCGCGATCGTGCCGCGCAGGTACGGCGTCTCGCCCTGAGGCAGCTCGTCGTTGAACTGGTAGCCAGGACCGCCCGTTCCGGTCCCGGTCGGGTCACCGCCCTGGATCATGAATCCCTGGATGATGCGATGGAAGATCGTGACATCGTAGTATCCGGCGCGGGCGAGACAGACGAAATTGTTAACCGTGGCCGGCGCGGCGGCGGCATTAAGCTGGATCACGATGTCGCCACGGTTCGTCGCGACCGTCGCGGTGTAAACCTTCGCGGGATCGATCACCATCTGCGGCGCGGTGTCCCACTGCATGTAGCCGGAGGTCATCGTGGGCGGGGTAGCCCAGCAACCCGCCGCCGCCGCGGGGCTGGCTGCGGGCG
>CADCWJ010000516.1 GCA_902806365.1 uncultured Thermomicrobiales bacterium | reverse complement strand
TGTCCCTATTGCGGTGGTGGCGCGATCTTCCAGGGCTGGATGACGCTCAAGGACCGCTGCCCGAATTGTGGAACCCTCTTTGCCTACGAGGACGGCTATTTTCTTGGAGCCTATGCGATCAACCTGATCGTCACCGAGCTGGCGACGGTGGCGCTCGTCATCTGGCTCATCGCGGGCACCGATCTCGACGTGCTGCCGATGCAGTTGATCGGGATCGGCCTGGCGGTCGGGCTGCCGCTGTTCTTCTACCCGATCGCGCTGCTGACCTGGATCGCGCTCGACAACACGTTCCATCCTCCCGGCGCCAGCTCCGGGCGGCAGCGGAGCTGACCGGAGGCGGTCCGGGTTGTGCCCGGCTCGCTGCCCGTGGTACAAGAGCGATGTGGTCCGGCACCCGCCGATCCCCTCTTTCCACATGCCCCGCGCATCAGTGAGATACATTCCCCCATGACGACGCACCGGTCCCTGATCAACGACGGGAACCAGCTCAAGCTGGCTGTCCAGCGTTCCGGGCGGCTGACCGACCATTCGCTCGACCTGCTGCGGCATATCGGACTCGATTTCGAAAGCTACGGTCAGCGGCTGTTCTCCCGCGCCCGCAACTTTCCGCTTTCGATCCTCTATGCCCGAGACGACGATATTCCCGATTATGTCGGGCTCAACACGGTCGATCTCGGGATCGTCGGACGCAATCTCGTTCACGAGCAGGGCATCGCCGTCGAGGAGCTGCTTGCCTTGCGCTACGGATATTGCTCGCTGGTCGTCGCGGTCCCCAACGACTCAGAGATCACGACACCGGAGGGCCTCCTCAACGCGAGGATCGCAACCTCCTACCCCGAATCGGCGCGACGGTTCTTCCACTCCCTTGGCGGCCGTCCCGAGATCATCACGATCAGCGGTTCGGTTGAGGTGGCGCCCGCACTGGGGCTGGCAGATGCGATTGTGGAGCTGACCGCAACCGGCTCGTCGCTTCAGTTGAACGACCTGCGTCCCATCCACACGATTCTCGAGTCCGAGGCGGTGCTGATCGCGAACCCCGCCTCCCTACGTGATCCCGCCCGGCGCGAGAACATCGACCGGATCGTGATGCGGATGCGGGCGGTCGACGCCGCGCGGCGCTTCAAGTACGTGATGATGAACGCACCAGAGGCTCAGCTGACCCAGATTCGCTCGATCCTGCCGGGGCTCAAGGCACCGACCGTGGTCAAGCTGGACGAGCCGGGCTGGGTCGCGGTCCATGCCGCAATCGAGGAGGATCTGTTCTGGGACAAGATCGAGCAACTGCGGGCGGCGGGTGCCAGCGAGATCCTGGTGTCCGCGCTCGACAAGCTGATGCTCTAATGAGCGGGACACGGAATGGACCGGTGCGATCCCTGCGGTTCGAGCCGGAGCGCGCCGTTCGCGCGCATATCGAACCGGTCACCGGCTACTCACGGGGAGCCGCCCAGGAACGATCGCGCGATGCCATCCAGCTCGACTGGAACGAGTCGCCTTTCGGGCTCTCGCCCCGGGCCCAGATCGCCTACGATGCCTTCCGAACCGGCAACCGCTATCCGGACCTCGAGCAAACCCACCTGACCGGGGCGCTGGCCGCCTACGTTGGGACGACGCCGGAACGAGTGATCGTGGGTGCCGGGCTCGATGATGTATTCACGACGACCGCGCTCACGATCATCGAGCCCGGTGACGAGGTCATCATTTCGGACCCGACCTTCGGCGTCTACCGGAGTCTCTTCGAGCTGCACGGTGCCAGCGTCGTGAACGTCCCGCTTGGTCCGGCGCCTGATTTCGCGCTCCCCGTGGAAGAGATCGTCGCCGTGATCTCCGCGCGTACCAAGCTCGTTATCGTCTGCAACCCGAACAACCCGACCGGGACGCTGTTCGGCAAGGCGGAGATCGAATCGATCGTCGCGCGAGCACCATGCCTGGTCGCGATCGACGAGGCCTACGCGGAGTTCAGCGGAGTCGCGCATCGGGATCTCGCGGACCGCTATCCCAACGTGATCCTGTTCCGGACGATGAGCAAGTTCGCCGGGCTGGCCGGCTACCGTGTCGGCTATGGGATCTTTCCCCCATCGATCCTGCCGTGGGTGCGGCGTGCGGCTCCCGCGTTCCGCAATGTCTCCGCGATCTCCGCCGCCGTGGCGATCGCTTCGCTGGAGGACCGCGACTACCTGATGGCAAACGTCCGGAAGCTGGTGACCGAACGGGAGCGGGTTGCCGCCGCGCTCAGGCAGATCGAGGGCGTGCTCGTCTACCCGTCCGCCGCCAACTTCCTGCTGATCGCGCCTCCCATGCCGGATACGGCGGAGATAGTCGACGAGCTTGCCAGGCGGCAGGTATTCATCCGTCGCTTCGCCGATCCTGCGCTGGGCCTTCGGCACTGTGTCCGGGTCAGCATCGGCTCCGCGACCGAGAATGACATGTTTCTGGAACGGTTCACCGAAGCGCTCTCCGGCACGATGAGATGACCACGCTCGCCCCCCTGACCGGAACGGAGGTCGCCGTGTCCACCAACGCGCTACCGGTTCGCCAGAGCACGCTGACCCGACGTACCGAGGAGACATCAATCGACCTTCACCTGGTGCTGGATGGCGAGGGCCGGGTGCAGGCCGCGACCGGCGTGCCGTTCCTCGATCACATGCTCCAGGCACTCGGGCGTCACGCCCGGTTCGACCTCACCGTGACGGCTAGCGGTGACGCGGCGATGGACCCGCATCATACGGTCGAGGATGTCGGAATCGTGCTCGGTCAAACCCTCCGGTCGGCCTTGGGCGACCGGGCGGGGATTGCACGCTTCGGGTCCGCCTACGCCCCGCTCGACGAGGCGCTCGCGCGGGTCGTGGTCGATTGCTCGGGCCGCCCCTTCCTGCACTTTGCGGCCGAGATGCCGGAGGCGTCGATCGGGGCTGATTTCGCCAGCAGCCTGGTCGAGGAATTCTGGCGAGCACTGGCGACGAACGGTGGCCTGACCATGCATGTCGATCTCATCCGTTCCCGCAACGCTCACCACGCGGCGGAAGCCATCTTCAAGGCAGCGGCGGTCGCCATGCGTCAGGCATTCGAGCGGACCGGCCCCGAAGGCGCCGTGCCCTCCACCAAAGGGGTATTGGCATGATCGCAATTGTCGATTACGGAGCGGGCAACCTGCGCTCGATCCAACGAGCTCTAGAAGCGGCCGGGGCCAAAGCAAGGATCACCGGCGATCCGGAAGAGGTAATCGCGGCCAGCCGGGTCGTGCTGCCGGGAGTCGGCAACGCCGCCGCGGCGATGACCCGTCTCCGGGAATCCGGTCTCGCGGACGCGGTCGTCCGGACCGCGAACTCCGGCAAACCGCTGCTGGGCGTTTGCCTCGGGATGCAACTGCTGTACGGCGCTCAGGAGGAGGGCCCCACCACCGGCCTCGGATTGCTCGATGGTACCGTCACGGCGCTCCCGGACACGTTGAAGGTGCCGCAGATGGGATGGAACAAGGCGGCTTTTCAGCCCGGCACCCCCCTCGAGGATGTCAGGCCGACGTACTTTTACTTCGTTCACTCGTATTTCGTGAACCCGGCAGACCGCGGGGAGATCGCGGCGGTGACGGATTACGGCGTCCGCTTCCCCAGCATCGTTGCCCGCGAAAACATCTGGGGATTCCAGTTTCACCCCGAAAAAAGCGGGCGGGACGGACTTCGACTGGTCCAGTCGTGGGTCGACTGGCAACAATAGCTTCCTCCTCACTCGGTCATGCTCCAGCCCGCCAGCAGTCGCTGGATGTAAGGGATCATCGTGTATCGTCCCTGTAAGCGGCATCGTAAGCGGCATCGGTGAAGCTCCGCTTCCCGGCGTGGCCGAAGCGATGGTGTCATTCGGGACATTTTTAGCTTGAGCTCGCCCTTCGCCTGAAGAGAGATGAGATCTTCCCCATGATCGTGTATCCCGCCATCGACATTCGCGGCGGCAAGACGGTTCGGCTTGTCGAGGGCGATTTCGACCAGGAAACGGCGTTCGACGGGGATCCCGCCGAAGCCGCGCGACGCTGGGAAGCGTTGGGCGCGGAGTGGATTCACATCGTCGATCTCGATGGTGCCCGCGACGGCGTGCGGGCGAATCAAGACGCCATCGAGCGCATCCGGGGCGCCGTGTCGACAAGGCTCCAGCTCGGTGGGGGGTTGCGCACACTGGAGGACCTGCATGAGGTCAAGGCGATCGGGATCGACCGAATGGTGATCGGCTCGGCGGCGATCCGCGATCCGGAGATGGTCGAGCGCGCGATCGATGAGTACGGTGCGGCGATCGCGGTTGGGCTCGACGCACGCGACGGCAAGCTCGCGGCGGAAGGGTGGCGCGACCAGACTGATATGGACGCACTCGGTGTGGCGCGCCGATTCGCGGGCGCGGGATTGGCTCAAGTGATCTTTACCGACATCCGGCGCGACGGACGGTTGGAGGGACCGAACCTCGAAGCGCTTTCGGAAATGGTCGACGGACTCTCGATCGAGGTGATCGCCTCTGGTGGGATCGGCTCGCTCTCCGACATCCGGCATGTTCGCGAGTGTGGCGCGTCCGGGGTCATCATCGGGGCCGCCCTCTACCATCAGCGTCTATCGCTCGCCGACGCGATCACCGTCGCCCGCGAGCCCGCTCCCAATGATGAGGAGCGGCCGTCATGACCAATGATCTGACGGTGCGTATCATCCCGGCGCTGGATGTCACCGGTGGGCGCGTGGTGAAGGGTGTCCAATTCCTCGATCTGCGCGATGCCGGCGATCCGGTCGAGATGGCGGCGCTCTACAACGACGAGGGCGCTGACGAGCTGGTCTTCCTCGACATCACCGCCAGCTCGGACAGCCGGGATACCATGATCGACGTTGTGCGCCGTACCGCCGATCAGGTCTTCATTCCGCTCACCGTCGGTGGTGGGATCCGCTCCGTGGCGGACATGCGCGGTCTGCTCAGCTCCGGAGCGGACAAAATCTTCATCAACACCGCGGCGCTGGTTCGCCCCGAGCTCATCAGCGAAGGGGCCGGGATGTTCGGCAGTCAGTGCATCGTGGTCGCTATCGATGCGCGGCGCAATCCCAATAGTGGTCGATGGGATGTCTTCACGCACGGCGGGCGCCGCCCGGCCGGGCGCGATGCCGTGGATTGGGCCGAAGAGGTGGCCGCACGGGGAGCCGGGGAGATCCTCCTGACGAGCATGGATCAGGACGGCACCCTGGCGGGCTACGATCTCGCACTGCTGGAAGCGGTCTCGGCCTCCGTCAACGTCCCGGTGATCGCGTCGGGCGGCGCCGGCACAATGGATCACTTCGTCGAGGCTCTGGCGCCCGGCCGGGCCGATGCGGTGCTGGCGGCGTCCCTCTTTCACTTCGGCACGATGCGGATCGCCGATGTGAAGCGGCATCTCGCGACGAGCGGGATTCCGGTTCGCCCGGAGGTGGCGCCATGAGCCGCACTGGCACCCAGCCGCTGCCAATCTCCTTTGGCCCGGATGGACTCGTTCCGGCCGCGATCCGGGATGAGTCGAGCGGTGACGTGCTGATGGTGGGCTTCCTCAATCAGGAAGCACTGGAGCGTACGCGCGAGACCGGCCTTGTCCACTACTGGAGCCGCAGCCGGCAGAAACTCTGGCTGAAGGGCGAGACGTCGGGACATGTCCAGCGGGTCCGGGAAATTCACGTCAACTGCGAGCTCAACACGTTGCTGATCGATGTCGAACAGGTCACTGCGGTCTGTCACGACGGCTACCCGACGTGTTTCTATCGCCGCCTGGAGCCCGACAACTCGCTGTCGACGGTTCGGGATCGCGTGTTCGATCCGGACGACGTGTACGGAACGGCGGGCGGGATCGTGACGGCGACCCGGATATGGTGGGCAGCCTACGAAACACTGCGAGACGGGGATTTCACCGGCGAGTCACGCACCTCGCGAATGCTTCACGCAAACGAGGACCTGATCACAGAGCGGATCGGTGACGAACTTCGGGAGCTGGCCGGGGTGCTCGATGGCACGCACCGCCACGCAACCTCAGCCTCGGGACTGGTGGACGACTTGCTGCTCGAAGGGGGACAGGTTCTCTACTGGCTCGCGCTCCGCTGCATCAGGGAAAGGCTGACCTGGGATATGGTGCGGCCCGATCGCGCGCTTGAACCTCTTCAGCCGGTCGATGTTCCGTCGGCCGGGATGCTGGCGGCGCTGTTGCGCTCCCAGGCGGAGAGCTGGGCTGACGCCATCGAGAGAGACGTGAAGCCCCTCGCCTTTGAGTCCATGCGCTTGGTGGCAAGCTGCTGCGTGCAGGCCGGCATCGCTCCGGTGTCGCTGATCCGGGCCGATCTGGATGAGCTGCGCACTCGCCCGTACCTGGGGCAATTCTTTGCCACCTGGACGGCGCCGTCAGTCTAAATTGAACGGGCATCTGTCGTTGCCCTGAGCCGTCTCGCACCGACCAACCAGACGATCCATAGCCCCGCCATTCCGGCCGCGAACGCCGCCGCTCCAACGACCAGATTGCGCCGGGTGAATGACCGTTCTGGTGGGGATGGCGGGTCGAGCACCTGAACGCTTGCTGGCTCGCCTCCCGGCGCGACCAGGTACGTATTGACCGCGTCGGGAAAGACGACCGCGGCGGCAGATACGATCGCCGCCACTTCGGCCGGATCGGAACCGCTGCCGGTTACCGTGGCAACGCGTCCATAGCGCGATTGATCCAGCGCGGCCTGGACCTCCGGGACTGTCAGGGCGTCTCGATTCCCGGCGGGGATGGCCTCTATCGTCCGCTCGGCGAACGCCCGTGAGCGGACCAGCGGGAGCAGGTCGTCAAGGATCATCAGCTCCGGTCGCTCGGAGCTGCCCGGATCTTCCGTGTCGCCGGGCATCACCACCACTGCCCGAAACATCGACTTGTAGGGGGTGGCCGGAGCCAAAACCCATCCCGCGATCGAGCCCATCAGGAGCAATGCGGCCGGCACCCACCAGAGCCTGCGCAGGAGCCGCAGAAAGTCCCGCAGCTCCATCGTCAGGTCCCCGGGCTCTCGGTTCCCGGCTGCCGCCATCTCCTAATACGCCCCACGCCCCAGCAGCACCGCCGGAATGGTCCGGAGCATGATCTTGACGTCCATCCACGGCGACCAGTTTTCGGCGTAGTAGAGGTCCAGCCGCACCATCTCGTCGAAGGTCAGCGAGCTCCGCCCATTGACCTGCCAGAGACCGGTCATTCCGGGCTTGACGAGGAACCGCTGCCGGTGCCACTCGTCGTACTCCTCGACTTCGAGCGGGAGTGGAGGTCGGGGCCCGATCACGCTCATCTCCCCGGTCAGCACATGAAGCATTTGCGGGAGCTCGTCGAGGCTGTACCGGCGCAACCAACGCCCGCTCCTGGTCATACGGGGGTCGACCTTGATCTTGAAGAGGCGCGCGTCGACGTCGCTCGTAACGCTCAGGAGATCGGCCCACATCTCGTCGGCGTTGCGGACCATGCAACGGAACTTCAGCATCGTGAATGGCTTGCCGTCCTTGCCTACTCGTGTCTGCCGGTAGAGCACCGGACCGGGGGAGTCGTTGCGGACGACGAGCGCGATCAGGACCATGGGGATCGCGGCCAGCAGCAGGACGATGGAGGCGGTAGCCACATCGAGCGTCCGCTTCCAGAAGGCATTCCAGCCCCGGATCGAGGCATCCTTGATGCCAATGATCGGGACACCGCCGATTTCCGAGAGGTGGACACGGTCGAGTGAGAACTGCAGGACATCGGGCACGAGCCGGAACTGGACGACCCCCTCGCGGCAATGCTGAACGATATCGAGAGCCGATGTCGCGGTTCCACCGCCGGGCAGGATGATAACCTCGTCGATGTCATGCCGGGCAACGATGTCCGGGACGTCACGCGCGTCTCCGAGACGGGCCAGCGAGTAGACGCCACGCTCGGTCGCCACGTTGACGCGTTCCCCAAGCTCGTCGCCACCCGCGAATCCCGCAAGTTGATAGCCGAGGTGTGGCGAGCCGGCGATCGCCCCCATGATCCTGCGTCCGGTCTGTCCTTCGCCGACGATGAGGACCCGATCGACACCGACACCGCGCCGCCACAAGTAACGCTGTGCCGCCCGCATCAGCATCCGATGCCCAATCATCAGGGCGATCCCCAGAAGCCAGGCGTAGAGAAAGACGAGTCGAGAGGGTGCGAAGCGAAGAAAGAATGCGAGCAGGACCACCCCGGCCATGACCGTGGTGAATCCCCCGGCCACCCTTGGCACATCATCCAGCAGCGACGATCCTCGCCGGAACCGGTACATCCCACGCAGCGAGAAGATCATCAGCACGAGGACGACGCTGACCAGCATCGGACGCATGAACGTGCCGAACGGTTCGCGATCGGACGCCAGGACCGCGCCGCCCAGCTCGAACCCGTACCGGAGCTGGTACGCCCCGGCAAAGGCGAGCGCCGCGGACGAGACATCGCCGCCGAGCGCAACGACCTGGCTGAGCAGATCGAGATGGGACGCCCGGAGCGCCCGCTTCGGCACACGCCATGATGCCGCATCGCCCCGCCCGGTTTCCGCACCTGACGTTTGGAATCGGTCGCGGGATACTTGCTTTACTACCAATGCATCGTTCCCTGGCTTCGGTCGTCAATATCCGTCTCGTTAGGATAGTACGTCCACGTCCCAACGGGAATGTCTTTGGCCTGGCAGTTTTGCCTTGGTGTCACACGATCGAGGAATTCCACATGCTTTCCGACCCCACTCTCGTTCCGCATCACCGGCTCTGGACACCATGGCGCATGGCCTACGTTGGGGGATCGGCACGCGAGCAGGGATGTGTCTTCTGCAACCGCCTCGACTCGAGCGACGACACGGCGTCACTGATCGTCCATCGCGGGCAGCAGGCGTTCGTGATCCTCAACCTCTATCCCTACAACACGGGCCACTTGATGGTCGTGCCACACGCCCACGTCCAGGATCCATCTGAACTGGATGCGGGCACCCAGGCCGAGATGGCCGCCCTGACCGGCAACCTCACTCGCGTGCTGCGCCGGGTGCTCGACTGCGCGGGATTCAATGTCGGCATGAACATTGGTGGCGCGGCCGGAGCCGGCATCGCGGAACACCTCCATCAGCACATCGTTCCCCGCTGGGTGGGCGACGCTAACTTCATGCCGATCCTGGGCTCGACGAAAGTGCTCCCGGAGTTGCTCGCCGCAACCTATGGCAAGATCAGGGCGGAGATCGAGCGGGACATCTTCTCGATGACAAACGTCCGGGTGGTGGTCCTCGCCGGGGATCCTCCGGGTGTCGTGGTCGACGGCGCGGGATTGCCACAGATCAGCCTCGAACCTGACGTTGCCGTCTGGAAGTCCGTGCTCTCCGCGTTTTCCGACGATTTCGGCAGTCTTTCCGTATTGGCCTGGGCGGGACAACCGGACACGCGAACCACTGGTCCATCGATCCCGACGCTGTCGCTCCGGGCCTCGGGGCAGATGGAGAGCCTAGGGCGGTTCCGGCTCCTGAGGGACGACGACCGGTCGGCGCTCTCCATCACCGATCAGGAGGCCGTCGTGCGTGCGCTGGCGAGTATCGAACGGTGACCTCGCGGGATGAATGTGGGGAGACGCATGCAGCGTTCCGGGGAGCCGGCCATCGGGGAATCTATACTGACCATGCGACCGGCGCACGGTCACGACACAGCTTCGAAGTCCCTCACCGTTCACCTATTCGCGCCGAGCCGCCGGAGGATTCGTGTACTTTTCGTCCCGTCAGCCAACGGCGCGTTCTCGCCGGGCAAATCACTTCACCCCCGTCAACGCCATGCTGAATGGGGCGTTGCAGGCGC
>CADCWJ010000515.1 GCA_902806365.1 uncultured Thermomicrobiales bacterium | reverse complement strand
GCGCTGATGGGGATCGCCGGGATCGATCTCGCGCTCTGGGATCTGGCCGGCAAGGTTGCCGGGCTCCCGGTCTGGCGGCTGCTCGGCGCGTTCCGGGATCGGGTTCCCGCCTACGCGATGGTCGGCTGGCTCAATTACGACATCGAGGCGCTTGCCCGCATCTGCGCCAGGGCGATCGAGCAGGGCTTTCGGGGCGTCAAGATCAAGGTCGGCGCGCCCACGCTGGCCGAGGATGTCGCCCGGATCAAGGCGGTCCGCGCCGTGATTGGGCCGGAGCCCGCGCTGATGGTCGATGCCAACCAGGCCCTGAGCGTCCACGAGGCGCTGCGGCGCGGCGCGGTCTACGAGGATCTCGGCTGCTTCTGGTTCGAGGAACCGATCCGGGCCGACGACATCGCCGGGCACGCCGTGCTGGCGAACGCGCTCCGGATCCCGATCGCGACCGGCGAGAACCGGTTCGGCCAGGCCCAGTTCCGCGATCTTTTCGAGCGGGGCGCGGTCGGGGTCGTCCAGCCGGACATCCGCCGCGCCGGGGGCCTGACCGAGTGCCTGGAGATCGGGCTGATGGCGAAGGGGTTTAACATTCCCTACGCGTCGCACGGCGGTGGGGCGCATCTGCACGTGCTGGCGGCGCTCCCGAACGCGATCTTCATCGAGAGCGGGCTGTTGCCGGAGAGCGGCTCCCTCCAGCTCATCGATGGCTGCTACCCGCTCCCCGACGCGCCGGGCCTCGGGACCGGCTGACACTTCGAGCCGCTGACGAGTGGTACCCTGCGGCCATGAACGACGACCACGATCATGAGACCCGCCATGACGCCTGGCCCGTCGCTCCCGCCAGTGCCGCTCCAGGCGTGACGCCTGCGACGACCGCGATCGTGACCGTCAACCACAACACCGGGGACCTGATCGCACAATTGATCTGGTCGCTCTACCGGGTGCTTGGCCTGGATGGCTTCGCCCGCATCTTGGTCGTCGACAATGCGTCGACCGACGGCTCGCGGCCCATCCTGCGGGCACTGGCGGACGGTGGGCTGATCGACCTTATCGCGATGGATTACAACCCCTACCACGGCCCCGGTCTCAACGACGCATTCGACCATCTTGCGACGAGCCGTCATAACGGCAGGACGCCGATCGACGCCGTCTGGGTGCTGGATTCCGACTGCGTCGTGCTCCGGCCCGATACCGTCGGGATCGCGACGCGGGCGATGACGGAAACGAACGCGGCGCTCGTCGGGCAACCGGTCTGGGACAGGTGGAATGCCGGCACGTTCGGGCTGCACGCGCTGCTGGTCGATCCGGCCCAGGTCTGGCGGGAGCCGATCGCGTCCTTCGCGGAGCACGGCGAACCGTCCCGGAACCTTCAGGAGAGCGTCATCGCCGCCGGGCTGACGATGACGCCATTCCCGTTCACGGCGGACGGCCACATCGTCCACCTCGGGCGCGGCACGCTGGCGCGGGTTGCCGCGATGGAGGAGCGCGACAACCGGTACTTCGCGTGGGCCAAAGATCACTCCGCCCCACATTTTGCGCAGGAGCCCAGTGCCGATCGGGCCTACGCGGCGATCCACGCCGCCTTTCGGCGCGATGTCCCAACCCTGGATCCGCACTCGGTCGTCACCGCCATAAACCGGGCAGCCTTCTTGCGTTCATCTCAAGCATTGCGCCGGACCGATGACGGGCCGGTAGATTGATCGTTCTCGCGCGTACAAAGGAAAAACTCCATGCGACTCGAAGGAAAGACAGCGTTCGTCACCGGCGCCGACAGCGGCATCGGCCGTTCTACCGCGATCACTTTTGCCCGCGAGGGCGCTGATGTGGCGATCCACGTCTTCGGGGACAAGCGCGGCGCCGAGCAGACGGCCGAGGCGATCCGCCATCATGGTCGACGGGTGGAGGTCTTCGAGGCCGATTTCCGGGATCCGGCCGCCGCCGAGGGGATGATCGACCAGGTCGTTGCCCGGCTCGGCAAGCTCGACAT
>CADCWJ010000514.1 GCA_902806365.1 uncultured Thermomicrobiales bacterium | reverse complement strand
GGGAGAAGGCGATCACGTTCGGGAAGAGGTCTCCGTTGACGATCCCGATCGACAACGCGTAGGAGGCCCCGTCCGAGAACCCGGCGACCGCCATCCGCGCCGGATCCACGGCACAGCGCACGAATGCCGCGGCCAATGCCTGGTCGATGAAATCGATGTCCGGTCCGAATCCTCCGAGAATCACGTCCCATGTGCGGCCACGGGAGGCTGGTGAGAGCAGGATCAGGCCAGCCTCGTCGGCAAGCGCCTGGAGCGGAAAGAGACCCGATGTCTCGTTGCCCCCGGCCCCGTGCAACGAGAGGACGAATGGCGCCGGATGCTCAGGACGGTATCCGCTGGGCACGTACAGGATTGCGTCCCGCGCCCTGTCCAACTCCAACGTGTGCATACCGGGTGACACGGTCTCGGTGGGGCGGCCCGGTCGTGTCAGAAGCCGCCCCTGGGCGCTTTCCCGCCGCGTGATGTTCTTCCTCATGGATGTCCTGCCCTTCGCCCGCGTGGTTCCCAACGGAGAGATCCCGGCAGCGATCACGCTGGAGCCACCGGCAAGCAGTCGCCGCCGTGTGACCGGCCCTCTCGTGCACATGGGGAACCGCCTGCCTTCCTGTCGTCTCCGGATGTGTTTGGTCTCCAGCGATTTCCGGCGTATCTCCCACCCGCGTACGCCAGCCTTGCCAATTATTGCCGGCTGTTGGCACGAGGGGGCGCAAGAGCCAAGCCGCGACCATCATTTCCACCGGTCCAATTCGGGGGAGCATGTCAGCCCTCGAGCAAGGCCGAGCCCGGTTAGGCTGGCGAGGACCGTGTGTCCCTGGCTGCCTTGGGGATGCATCCAATCCGTCCATCAGGAAGGAGACTGGCCCGCACATGATCGGCCAGCCGGGCGAGAGCCGGAACATGCGTCCCCGCTGATCTCCCCTCGCCTTCCCGACCGCACCCAGCACGGTGGATGGCGAATCATCGGGGACGCCCGGCGCAGGACCGTCTACGTATTTCTACGCAGACGGCCTCCTCCCAAATATCAGCAAAAGTTACCGATGTCGCGATGACCGCACGATCCCAGAATGGACACGGGTCCAATTTGATCGGCAGCGAAGTGTCGCGGTGCGCGGGTGAGCGCTCCCGGACTCCGCCTGTCCGGACGTACGAAACGTTTCATGGAGTAACTGTGGAGGACGATGTCGATGATTGACCGATGGCAAACCCGACGATTCAGGGGCAAATCGGGTGTCACGATCGCGATGCTGATCCTGGCGCTCGTGATGCTCACCTTTGCGCCACTCGC
>CADCWJ010000513.1 GCA_902806365.1 uncultured Thermomicrobiales bacterium | reverse complement strand
GCATCCGGACACTGCCCGGGTTGCTGGCGGTGCGCGGCAACACCGACCGCTACACGCTCGATGACGCCTGGGGCGTCGATGTGGTGATCGGGCAGGCGGGGTTGTCGACCCCCGACGAAGTTCGCAATTTCCTGCAAATGATCCGCTCGTTCGCCTGGACGCGGGGGGCGTTGCAGGTCTCCGGCGGGTACGACTGGGTGGCCGGGCTGCCGACCGAGCAGCGCGTGACGCTGCCGGACGGAACGCGGGTGCTGCTGGTGCACGCCGCGCCGGGCACCGATGACGGACCGGGGTTCAAGCCGGGAATGAGTGAGGACGAGCTGCGGGCATCGCTCGCCGGGGCCGGGGCCGACCTGGTGATCGTCGGTCACACGCATCAGCCGATGGACGAGACGGTCAACGGCGTCCGCCTCATCAACCTCGGGAGCGTCAGCAACCCGGGCACGAGCGACCAGCGGGCGATGTGGACGCTGCTCGACGCGGACGAGAGCAGCTACCGGATTGAGCGCCGGTTCGCGGCCTACGACGTGGCGGAGGTGATCGCGGAGATCGCGGCGGCGCATCACCCGTCAGAGCGGTTCGTCACCAGCTTCTTCGACGGCTCCCGGAACCAGCCAGCGGGGTGAGCGAGATTCGATCGTGATGCGGTGATGCGTGTTGGTCGCGATGCCCACCGCAGCCATCCCATCGCCGGATGTTGAACGCCCTCACACCGGGAAGGACGAACCGTGAAGCTGGCAACCATGGGCGGAGCGCCCGTCCGCTCCAGGCCCTTTCCCGACTGGCCGATCCAGGGCGAGACCGAGCGGGCGTACCTGCTCCAGGCGCTGGAAAGTGGCGCATGGTCCTCGCCCGAAGGGGGCGCCTTCGTCCGGCGATTCGAGGCGGCATTCGCCGGGTTGCACGGGACGAAACAGGCAATGGCCGTCACCAACGGCACCGCGAGCCTGGTGCTCTCGCTGCGGGCGCTTGGGATCGGGTCGGGCGACGAGGTGATCGTCCCGGCCTACACGTTCATCGCCACCGCCGCCGCGGCGATCGAGGTCAATGCGCTGCCGATCTTCGTCGATGTCGACCCCGACAGCTTCTGCATCGATCCGGCGGCGGTCGAGGCGGCAATCACGGAGCGCACGCGGGCGATCGTTCCCGTCCATCTCGGCGGGCAGCCGGGGGATATGGACCGGTTGAGCGCGATTGCGAGCGCGCATGGGCTGGCGATCGTCGAGGACGCCGCCCATGCCCATGCCGCGGTCTGGAACGGCACCCCGGTCGGGGGCTGGGGCGCGCTCGGCTGCTTCTCGATGCAGATGTCGAAGAACCTCACCGGCGGTGAGGG
>CADCWJ010000512.1 GCA_902806365.1 uncultured Thermomicrobiales bacterium | reverse complement strand
TTCTTGGTGATTTCCTCGAACGTGCTGACACTCATCGAGCGGCGCGCCGGGGACGTTGGCTTGTACTTGCGAATGGGCATGGTCAACAGTTCCCTTCTAACCCGTGACGGGCGCTAGACCTGCTCGAAGAGGTCGATGTGCTGGCCAGGCGCGAGCGTCACAATCGCCTTCTTCCAGCCCTTGCCGTGCCCGGTGATCCGCCCCGCGCCGCGTCGCAGCATCCGGGACTTCGGCTTCGGCTTCACGTTCATGGTGTTGACGGCCTGGACGCTCACGGAGAACGTCGTCTGGACGGCCGCCTTGATCTGGATCTTGTTGGCGTCGGGGTGCACCTCAAAGGTGTACTGCCCCTTCTCCATCAGCCAGGTGTTCTTCTCGGTAATGCGGGGACGCCGGATGACGTCCTCCAGGCGCAGCTCTGCCACGTTATGCCACCTCCTCGACCACGGCCGCTGGTGGCTGGGCCGCGGCCAGCCGCCTCAGCTTCCACTGGCTCGGCGTGCGCTTCGCTTCAGGCAGGGCCCAGAGCCCCTCGATCACGGCCAGCGCCTCGTGAGTCACGATCAGGCGGTCGTACTTCAATACATCGCGCACATTCAGGATCGGTGCGATGATCGTCTTCGCGCCGTCGAGATTGGCGGCCGCCCGCTCGATCGCATCGGTCTTCTCGGCCATCACGATCAGGTAGGATCGAGACTCCGGCACCTGCTCCAGAAAGGTCTTGAACGCCTTCGTGCGCGGCTCGATCTCGCCGAGCCCTTGCACGACCGTCAGCCGCTCATCGCGCAGCTTGGCGGAGAGCGCCGAGCGAATCGCGAGTCGTCGCATCTGCTTCGGCATCGCCTGCGTGTACTTGCGCGGATGCGGCCCCCAGACCACGCCGCCGCCCTTCCATTGCGGAGCGCGGATGGTGCCCTGCCGCGCGCGGCCGGTGCCCTTCTGGCGCCAGGGCTTGCGCCCACCCCCACGAACCTCGCCGCGCGTCTTCGTGTCATGGGTACCAAGCCGGGCATTGGCCTGCTGGCGCACCAGCGCCTGGTGCATCACCGGAATGTTCGGCTCGATGCCCCAGACGGTTTCGTCCAGCGCGGCGGTCCCGACCACCGAGCCCCCGATATCGTGAACGTCAATCTCGATTTGCATCGTCGTGTGTGCTCCCATGAGTGATCGGCCAGGCGGTCAGCCTCGACGATTACCGTTGACCTTTCACAGCACGCTTGATCAGGAGCGTGCCCTTGTTCGGCCCTGGAACCGACCCTTCGACCAGCAGAAGATTGCGTTCCACGTCTACCCGGAGAATCGTCAGGTTCTGAACGGTGACCCGCTCGTGTCCCATGTGGCCGGCCATCTTGATGCCCTTGAACACCCGGCCCGGCGTCGCGCTCGAGCCAATCGACCCCGGTGCCCGGGCACGATCCGACTGACCGTGGGTCTTGGGGCCGCCGTGGAACCCGTGGCGCTTCATGCCACCCTGGAACCCGCGTCCCTTGGACGTCCCGACCACGTCGACGACCTCGCCGATTGCGAAGGTATCCGCCTTGAACACCTGGCCGACTTCAACCGCGCTGTAATCGTCCGCCTTGAACTCGCGAAGCGTCTTGACCTGATGGCCGCTCGCCCGCACGTGCCCCGCGTCCGGCTTGTTCAATCGCTTGGCAATCCCGAATCCGAGCTGAACGGCGTCGTAGCCATCCGTCTCCTGACTCCGGACCTGCGTCACCACGCATGGACCCGCCTCGATCACCGTCACCGGCCGGGCCAGACCCTGCTCATCGAATATCTGTGTCATCCCGAGCTTGCGCCCGATCAACCCGCGTACCATTGGCTCTCCCCTGCACTCGGTCAGGAAGCGACTCCAGCGTCGTGCGCCGTTTTCGCTCACAGAGCGTGTCGCGTTGCTCCCGGGCTCACATCACATGATGAGAAACCTGTCGGGCCGCGCCCACTCGCTACAGCTTGATTTCGATATCCACACCGGCCGGCAGATTCAACCGCATCAGGGCCCGGATCGTGTTTCCGCTTGGTTCGAGCACGTCGATCAGGCGCTTGTGCGTCCTGATCTCGAACTGCTCCTGCGAATCCTTGTCAATGAACGGCGACCGGATCACGCAGAACTTCTCGATCCGCGTCGGCAGCGGGATCGGACCAGCAACCTTGGCTCCTGTCGCCTCGGCGGTCTGGACGATCCGGGATGCCGACTGGTCGAGGATCTTGTGATCGTACGCCTTGAGACGTATCCGGATCTTTTGAGCCGCCTTGCGCGCCGTAACCATGGAGAAGCTTCCTCGCCTGCTCAGCCAGGACCCACCGTCCTGAGGGCGGTGGGTCCTGGCGACTCGATCGTTACTTGGTGATCTTGGTGACGGCGCCGGCCCCGACGGTACGGCCGCCCTCGCGGATTGCGAAGCGCAGCCCCTCCTCGATCGCCACCGGCGTGATCAGCTCCACCCCCATCTGCACGTTGTCCCCCGGCATCACCATCTCGGTCCCTTCCGGCAACGTGATCGA
>CADCWJ010000511.1 GCA_902806365.1 uncultured Thermomicrobiales bacterium | reverse complement strand
TGGAAGCCCCGCAACGATTCCGGATCGAAGAACGGACCGTTCCAGGAATCGAAGATCACCAGGTGCTCCTGCGCGTCGCCGCCTGCGGCGTCTGTACGTCCGAGCTCGATCTCTGGGAGGGACGGGCCGGCACCGGTAACCTGCCCCGTGCGATCGGGCACGAGGTCAGCGGCATCGTCGAACGGACCGGAGCCGGCGTTGCCGAACACGATCTCAAGGCCGGGGACCGCGTCGCCGCCTGGGTCACCGGCGCGGGATTCGGCGAGTACGTGGCGGTCGATGCCGACTACTGCTTCGCCGCTGGAGGCATCCCGCTCGACCTCGCCCTCGGCGAGCCGCTCGCCTGCGCCGTCAACGCCGTCGAACGGGCCGATCCGCACCTGGCGGACGACGTCGTCATCGTCGGTGCCGGGTTCATGGGCAACCTCGTCCAGAAGCTGGTTCAGCTCCGCGGAGCACGCCGCGTGATCGTTGCCGACACCCGTCCCGACGCGCTGGAACGGGCCGTCCGGATCGGCGCCACGGACACCGTCGATGTCACGGTGGAATCGCTCTGCGATCGGGTCCAGGCGATCACCGGCGGCCGGGGCGCGGATGTGACGTTCGAGGTCACCGGCACCCAGGGCGGCTTGACGGGAGCCGGGGAGGCGACGCGCATGGAGGGGACGCTGGCGATCGTTGGCTACCATCAGGGAGGCATGCGCGAGATCCCGCTCGCCTCGTGGAACTGGATGGCCTTCCGCATCGCCAACTGCCACTTCCGCAACGTTGACACGATCCTTCACGGGATGAGGACCGGGATGCGCCTGCTGCGTTCCGGGCAGATCGCGCTCGATGACGTCGTCTCCCATCGGTTCCCGCTCGGAGATATCGAAGATGCGTTCCGGACCGCACACGAGAAGCCGCCCGGATTCGTCAAGGCCACCGTAGTCGTCGACGAACGGTAAGGCCCGCCGTGCCCACGGCCGGGCATGTCGAACGCTGCCGCTGATGCCACGGTGCAAACGGCTGTCCAACCCCTGAAAGGACCGTTACATGCCAGTCGTAGATCGTCGCGAGTTCGGTGGCCGATTCGGCGTCAAGGAAAACTCGCAACGCCTCGCCAACTACCGGTACCTCGAAGTGCAGCTGATGGAGATCATCGGCGGCTGGTCGCACACCACGCCGCCGATCAACCTGAAGGCGACGTTCGGCTACCACGTCTACGATCACGCCCAGGCCGCGAATCTCCTCGGCGAGCGCCTCGAACAACTCCGATCCGGGCGCCTGATGGAGGAACCGGCAACGGATGCGTTCGCCCATCTCTGCGAGTACGTCTGGAACCTCGAGAGCGTGATCGATCGCCTGGTCGGGGTCTACCGTGTGCTCGAGCCTCACCTCGTCAGCACCTACGTCTATCACGCCGACGCCACCGATCCGCTGACCGACGCACCGACCGTTCGCCTGCTGCGCAATCTTGCCGGGATCGGCCAATCGCACGTCGCCTGGGGCCAGGCGGTGCTTGAGAACATGACCCGGACGGCGGAGGAACGTCGTCATGCGCTCGACGTCCAGGCCGATATCGAGGGGCGGCTCGTCGAATGTGGTGGCGTAACCGGGCAGGGCATCGAGTCGCACTGGCTGACATTCCACAGCACCAAGGCGGAAGACAAGCCGCAACCGCGGCTGAAGCGTGGCAAGAGCGGATACCGGTTCGTCAAGCGGTGCCCGGAGCGCGCCCACCCGGTGGTCGAGGAACCGTTCTGGTTTTCCGACAAGCGGGAAGATTTCGCCGTCTACCAGGTTGAGGAAGCCTGGTCGATCGAGGACTTCCGCCAGAAGTTCCACCAATTGCTTTACGGCGAGGTCGAAACGACCGACCGGATGGGCAAGATGCTGGCCGAGTTCCCGGAGCTTCCCTGGCCCATGCGGATGGAGCTCGCCCACCAGATGTGGGACGAGGCGCGGCACATCGAGATCGTCGCCAAGGCGGTCGAGGACGAGCTGGGCGGCGAGCTCGGGTACGGCCCATGGTCGCTGCTCTGGTGGTGGATGCAAAACGACCCCGATCCCCTCAAGCGGCTGGCCGTCACCAACAGTTGGGCCGAAGCCAACCTGATGCAGACCCTCCGCGAGTGGCGCCAGGAGGCGAGCAAGCGTGGCTACACCCGCATCGCCGAGCTGGCGGATTACCTGCAGGCGGACGAGCGGACCCACGTGATGCTGGGCACGGACTGGATCCGGGAGCTGACGAAGGACGACCCGGCGCACCGGGACGAGCTTGTCGCCTGGGGCCAGCGGGCGATCGGCCGAATGAACGACTTCTGGTCGACCGACGGGAAGCCGCGGCCCGATCCATCGGGTGTTCAATTCACCTTTCTCAAGGCCTCCCAATCGAAGGAGGCAAGCGCGTCCGTCTAGTGGAGCATCCAGGCTAACTTGTCATCCCGTAGCGAAGCGAATGGGCCGCGTCCGCCAACAGGCAATTGCGAAGCAATTGAGCGAATGCGGCCCATCGATTCCTGCGGAATCGCCTGTTGGGGATCTTTCGCAGCCGATCCTCAGAACCTGCCCTGAGCGAAGTCGAATGGGTCGGCAAGACGCGCGCGACATCGGGCGTTCTGGTCCTGCGGGACCAGGGGCTTTCCCACACGTCGCTCCGGTGCAGCTGCCTGGACAGGCTCTCTGGTCGCTGCGCTTCCGGCGGAATGACAAATGAGGGCTGCCATTCCACTAGTGAACGCCATGCAGGACAAGAGTCCCGCAATGTCATTCCTGCCATCACGGCAAATCCCAATCGCAAGGAGAGCGCATGGAGCGCGGCGTCTATTTCGATGCGTGGTTTCCCCGCCAGCACAACTACCATCCCAGCCTCCCGCCGCGCCGGCTGCGGATGATCGACGACCTGGTCGACTACCGGGCGACCGTGCTCGTCTGGTCCGCCCTCGGTGGCGGATCGATCTCACTGCCCTACCTGGAGGAGGAAGCCTGGGGCGAGATCGACCCGCGCTTTCGCCTTTACGGCTTCGTCAACGACGCGGAGTTCATCAAGGCGGCGCAGGCGCGGGGGATCAAGGTCTTCGGCATCGTCTTCGAAGTCCAGGGCTGGGAGTTCCCGGTCGAGCTGAACGACGCCGAGGACCAGATCCTCGCCCTCAACGAGCTGCGCGGCGAGGGGCATCGCGGCTGGCTTGGGCTTCGCGAGTTCACCCAGGACCGCTACCCGAACCTCTGGAAATCGCACCGCCACTATTTCCCAGATGGGCTCGTCAACAGCGATGGCGAACCGGTCACCGACCTCCTCGAAGAGTGCTGCTCGCGTGACATCCACGGGCAGCCGTGCCACGCCCACTGGGTAGAATGCCCGGATCGCGAGCATTACTGCTACACCATGGACCGCAACAACCCGGTCTGGCGCGAGTACCTCAAGGCGATCATCCGGATCCAGATCGATGCCGGCGTGGCAGGGATCCAGCTCGACGAGGCGGAGTTGCCGCTGACGTCACTGCAATACGGCGGCTGCTTCTGCAGGGAATGCATGAAGCAGTTCCGCGCCTGGCTCCAGTCCCTGCCATCCGATCGACTGCCGGCCGAGCTCCAGGGAGTCGACCTCGGCCAGTTCCACTATGGCGAGTGGCTGCTCGAGCGCGGGTTCGATTTCAAGTCGAACCGCGAGTCAACCCCGCTGTTCTGGAGCTACATCCGGTTCCAGCGAGACGCCATCACGCGCTACTTCCGCGAGCTCACGGACTATGCCCGGGCCTACGCCACCGAACAGGGCCGGTCGATCGAGGTCTCCGGCAACTTCTTCAACTGTCTCGATCAGTACTACGCGCTCGAGCCCGATGTCGACCTGATCATGACAGAGATGCGGAACACCCGGTACCGGCAGCCGGCGTGGTACCGCTACATCCGTGGGTTCGCCGGGCACAAGCCGGTTGTGGTGGTCGAGAACCCTTACGGCGGGATTGTCCCGGAGCTGGTCGACAGACTGCAGCGCGGCCGGGGTTACGACCTCTTCCGCATGTCGCTCTACGAAGCCGCCGCGCTGGGCGCGAACATGAGCGTGCCCTACGGGTCGTGGATGGGCAGCGTCCAGGAGGACGCCTTCTATGCGCCCCACGACCTCTGCATCGAGGTCCAGCAGTTCCTCGCCGATCACGAGTTCCTGTACGCGCCGCGATCGCATGCCGACACCGTCGTGATCTACAGCGTCGAGAGCAACATGGGCGGTGGCGCCCGGCCCGAGGAGATCGCCAACAACCCCGAGAATGCGGCGCGCGCCGACCGCCTCCCGTTTTGGGACGCCTGTGACACCCTCTCCGCCGCGCGCCAGCCGTACGACGTGCGCTTTTTCCCGGAGGGAGTGCTGCGCGAAGACGACGCGGACGCGCTGGAGCTCGGCCATTTCCGGACCGTGATCCTGCCCAGCTGCCATTATCTAACCGATCCGCAGGCCGTCGCCCTGGAACAGTTTCTCGATGGCGGCGGCCGCATTGTCGCGACCGGCGAACCCGGCACGAATCTCGACCCGGAGCGGCGGCGGGCAATCGTCGAACACCCGGGCATGTCGCTTGTGGAGGAGATGACCATCGACGCGATTGCGGGCGGGGCGCAGGCCATCCATGACGGGGATACCGACCTGGCGATCAACCTCGCCGCAGTCGAGCGGGGCGTCGCGATCCACATCATCCGCTACGACCATGACGACGCGGCGGACGCCGTGCCGGAGTTGCCGACACTCGCATTCACCGTGCGCCTCGACGACGATTACGAGCGCGTCACCTGCTTCTCCCCCGGCGAAACGCTCGGCGGGGCGATGACCAGGGACGGC
>CADCWJ010000510.1 GCA_902806365.1 uncultured Thermomicrobiales bacterium | reverse complement strand
TGCTTACGTCTATCCGCACGCCATGGCAGCAAGCCCGCCTCCACCGCCATCTGAACCGCACGCTTGTCGATCTGTGTTTCGATACCGGTCACTACGCATATGCCGGAGGCGATGCTGCCGCCTTCGTGCGTGAGCACGTCGGGGACATCGGTCTGCTTCACCTCAAGGATGTCGATCCACAAGTGCGGGACAGTGCCCGTCGTCACAAGTGGAGCTTTCTCGATGCGCTCCGCCGCTACGTGTTCTGCCCGCTTGGCGAAGGTGCGGCAGAGATCGGCGAGATCGCGAGGACCTTGCGGAGCACGTGCTACCAGCATTATGTGGTGATCGAGCAAGATACATGCTTGGGTGACGCTACAGAAACCGCGAGACAGAATCGCCTGGTCCTGGAGTCGTTGAGCGCCCCCGGGCTGGATTGACCCCATGGACTTTCGACCGGGGAAAGGATCGCCGCCCATGCCGGATCCCGAAAAGCTGCTGCTGAAATCCAGCCTGGGCAGTGACACCGCCGTTGCCGTCGAAACTGGACCGGAGGACGCGGGATGGGAATTCATCGGCCTCCGCGTTCAGCGCATCCGGGCTGGCGGATTCATCAATTACTCTGTGGAGTCAGTGGAGACGTGCCTCGTTCCGCTCAAAGGCACAGCCACAGTGGAGAGCAGCGGTCAGAGCTGGACCATAGCTCGACCGGGCTCACTGTTCGATGGCAAGCCGACCGCACTCTACCTTCCCGTCGGTAGCACAATGACGATCACCGCCACCGACGGTGATGTGGAGATCGCGATCGCTAGTTCCCGCGCCTCCGAGCAATACCCGGCGCGACTGATCACGTCGGACGAGATCGCGGTCGAGATTCGTGGCGCCGGCAATGCGGCGCGTCAGATCAACCACATCATCCCGCCGGAGTTTCCGGCCCACCGCCTGCTCGTCGTCGAGGTCTTCACGCCGAGCGGAAACTGGTCGAGCTTCCCTCCGCACAAGCACGATGTCAGCAACCTTCCCGCCGAGGCCGATCTCGAAGAGATCTACTACTATCGCATCGATCCTTCCGAGGGATTCGGACTCCAACGGCTCTATACCGCCGACGGCTCGTTCGACCACGCCTGGGTGATCACGGACGGAGACCTCCTGATCGTGCCGGAGGGCTATCATGCGTTCGCCGTCGCGCACGGGTACACCGCGTACTACCTGAACGTTCTGGCCGGCGCTGAGGCGATCCGCACCATGCAGCCAGCGGACGATCCCTCCTTCGCCTGGGTGCGTCAGTCCTGGACCGCCGACTCGAACGAAGGGCTGAGCTCATGGCGGGACATCGACGCCAGGGTGAACGCCGGCGCCGGACACCGGCGTTGATCGGTCCCACTTCGTGTAGTTTCAGGAGCAGCAGTACATGACCACCGTGCGATACACCGTCGCTCAGGCACTCGTCAGATATCTCTCCGTCCAGTTCACCGAACGCGACGGCGAGCAGCAACGGCTTTTCGCGGGAATATTCGGCATCTTCGGTCACGGCAACGTGACCGGAATCGGCCAGGCGCTCGAAGAGGTAGGCGACGGCCTCACCTACTATCGCCCGCAGAACGAACAGGCGATGGTCCATACCGCCGCTGCATTTGCGAAGATGAAAAATCGCCTTCAGACGTTTGCCTGCACGACGTCGGTTGGGCCTGGCGCAACCAACATGGTGACCGGCGCGGCGCTGGCGACCGTCAACCGCCTCCCGGTGCTCCTGCTTCCCGGCGACATCTTCGCTAACCGTGCGCCCCACCCGGTGCTGCAGCAGCTCGAATACCCGTTGAGCCAGGACATGAGCGTCAACGACGCGTTCCGTCCAGTTTCGCGGTATTGGGACCGTATCCAGCGTCCAGAGCAACTCATCGCGTCCCTTCCCGAAGCCATGCGGGTCCTGACCGACCCGGCCGAAACCGGAGCGGTCACCCTCGCGCTCCCGGAGGATGTGCAGGCCGAGGCGTACGACTTCCCCACCCTCTTGTTCGAGCCGCGGGTGTGGCGCGTTCGTCGTCCCGTTCCCGACAGTGCTGATCTCCAGGCCGCCGCTGGCTTGATCGCCGACGCGAAGAATCCCCTTATCGTCTGCGGTGGCGGGGTGATCTATTCCGATGCCAGCTCTGCGCTGGACAAGTTCGCGACGGGGTTCGGGATCCCCGTGGCCGAAACCCAGGCAGGCAAGGGCGCGCTGCCCTGGAATCACTCCTGGAACGTCGGGCCGATCGGTGCGGCAGGCGGTCTCGCGGCGAACCGGCTGGCGCACGACGCCGATCTCGTGATCGCGATCGGCACTCGCCTCGCCGATTTCACGACATCCTCCCGGACCGCCTTCCAGCATCCTGACGTGAGGATCATCGGAATCAACGTCTCGTCATTCGATGCGTACAAGTGGAACGCGCTGCCGCTCGTCGGCGATGCCAGGGAAACCCTGTCAGCGATCTCCGGATTGCTGGACTCCACAACGAACATCCAACTGCCGGCACAACGTCAGGCCCGCGTCAAGAGCCTCAAGAGCGAGTGGGACAGCGCGGTCGATGCCCTGATTGCTCCGGCCGCCGACACCGAACTGACCCAGGCGCAGGTGATCGGGAGCGTCAACGAGGCCGCCGGCACGGATGGCATCGTCGTTTGCGCGGCGGGCGGGTTGCCGGGTGATCTCCTCAAGCTTTGGCGACCGCTCGATCCCAAGGGATACCATGTCGAATACGGGTACTCCTGCATGGGCTACGAGATCGCCGGTGGACTCGGGGT
>CADCWJ010000509.1 GCA_902806365.1 uncultured Thermomicrobiales bacterium | reverse complement strand
GCACCAGGAAGGCCCGGATAACCGTCGCGTCGATGATGATCCCGGCGGCCAGCCCGGTCGCCGCAATCTTGATCTCGGTCTGCGGCGTCGACGCCATCGCCACGAACGCCAGGAACAGGATCAGTGCCGCACACGTCACCAGCTTGCCCGTTAGCGCCAGCCCGCGGACGATCGCCGTGTCCGTGGACCCGTGCGCGTCATACTCCTCGCGCATCCGGTGCAGAATGAACACCTCGTAATCCATCGAAAGTCCGAACAGGAACGCGAAGACCATCACCGGCACCCAGTCGGTGATCGAGCCGGTTGCCGGGATGCCCCAGATCGCCTCCGAGCCGAATCCGTTCTGCCAGACGATCACCAGCACACCGTACGATGCCGCGACCGACAACACGTTGAGCAGGAGCGCCTTGAGCGGCAGCAGCAACGACCGGAAGGCACGCACCAGCAGGACGTACGTCACCAGTGAGATGATCCCCGCCATCAGTGGGAAATTGCCGTAGACCTCCCGGATGAAGTCTGCACTGCTGGCGGTCGCGCCACCGACGTTCGGGTCGCCGCCCAGCCCATGCGTCACCTCGCGAACGCGATCGACCAGGGCCCGGCCCACATCGCCCCCGCCGCTGGATTGGGGCAGCACCGCAACGATGCTCGAGCCATTCCGCCGCCATTGCGCCCCATCCGGAGCCACGGCGCCACGCACACCGTCTACCCCGCCCACGCCGGCCGCCACCATCGCCGGGTCACCTTGAACGACGATCTCCAGCGGGCTCATCACCCCGGTGTCGATCCCCGATCGTTTCAGGGCTTCGAGTCCGGCCTGGGCATCGCCCGTGCCCATCAACGCATCGGGTCGCGGCTCACCGACCGCAAGCCGCGTGGCCGGGATCAGCAGGGCGACCAGGAACGCGAGCCCGATCGCGACGGATAGCCAGCGATTGCGAACCACCAGCTCGCCCCAACGCTGCCAGCCGCCGTGCGTTTCCCGTGCGCCGCGCCGGAATCGCGGCCAGTCCAGCTTCGGGCCGGCCGTTACCAGAATGACCGGCAGCAGCGTGATTGATGCCACCACACTGACCAGCGGAATGAGCATTCCGCCGATCCCGATGCCGCGGAAGAACGGGATCGGCAGGGCGACCAGCGCCAGCAATCCGATGGCAACGGTCGTGCCGCTGAACACCACGGCATGCCCCGCCGTCTCCATCGCCCGTTGCACCGCCAGCGCGTTCGGGTGCCCGTCGGCGCGTTCCTCTCGCCAGCGGTTGACGATCAGCAGCGCGTAGTCGATCGCCACACCGAGCCCGATCAGCGAGACGAGGAACTGGACGATGAAGCTGACATCGGTCAGGTTCGTCATCGCTCCGATCAGGAGGAAGGTCGTCACGATCGAGACCGCCGCGATGATCAGCGGCAGGATCGCCAGGAGCGATCCAAAGATGTAGAGCAGCACGAAGAGTGCTCCCAGGCCGCCGACCAGCGTCTCGATCAGGACGCCGGTCGATCCTTCATTTTCGACGATCTGGAGCGCCGGGCGCCCGGTGACAAGCACCGGCTCTCCGGCGACTGTCGCCCCCGCGAGCGCCGCCTTGATCTCCTCCACCCCGAGCACGAGCTGCCCCTGGGAGGCGAGAAAGACGATCCCGAAGGTCGTCCGGCGGTCGTCGGAGACGAATGCGTCGTCCCCGGTCGAGGCCCAGGATGCGACCCGGGTTTCCGGACGCGCCTCGCTGATCCGCGCGAACACCGCGTTCAGCTCGTCCCTCACACCCGGAGAGTCGACGGTCGTGCCCTCCGGGAGCGTCACCACCGGCACGAGCGGCGCGACGTAAGCACCATTGCCATAGGTCCGGATCAACTCGACGTTGGCATCGGTGCTCTCTGTGCCGGGGTTGTCGAAATCCTGCGATAGCGCGTCGAACACGGCCGGCAAGGCGGCCACGCTGGCGACGACGACCGCCAGCCAGAGGCCCGCGACCACAGCCTTGTGACGCAGCACGAAGCGTAAGATCGAACCGACATTCATTGTGTATCCAATCCTTCACCCAGGGCGTACCAACGGGATCCCACCGGTCCACGGTGATCGAGCCTGACGGCTCTTCGTTTCAGTATGTGATTGGCTTCTAAGAGCTCCCTAAGAAGCACCGCCCGCGCGTTGGACCGCGACCGACCCCTCGGCAGGATTCGACCTGGCTGGTTGCTCGCCTGGGATATCGACGCCCGGGCCACGCCGCACCACCTGGAGGCACATGCTGAATGTGGTCCCCGCTGGTAGTCGTCCGGGCGTCGCGTGCCCGCCAGGACACAAGGCAACACCCCGGGGCATTGCCCCGGGGTGTTGCCTTGTTGCGTTTCCCAGCGAAACCGTGCCGTTTTAGCTGTTACGGGGCAGTGAAGATCTCCACCTGGGTCGCCGACCCGGGCAGCGTCTGGACCGTAAACGAGATCAGGATCGGGTCACCCACCAGCTCCAGCAGATCGAGGGTGTAGATGCCGGGCAAGACCCAGACCCAGTCGCCCTGCTCGATCTGGTCCTGCCAGATGACCGTGCCATCCAGCGCCTTGAGCACGTAGATCTCGCCGGCCCCCTGCGGGAACTTGATCAGCGAGCCGCGCACGAAGGTGGTCCGCTCGGCCTCGATGTTGACCCGGATCGTGGTTTGGGTGCCGCTCGGGTTCGTCCATGCCAGGTCGCAAACGCCCACCGGGATCTCGGCCCGGTTGGAATCCCGGGTGAAGGTAAAGGTGAACGGCTCTCCCCCGCCCTGCGGGTTGCTGTCGGTCGCTTCCTCGCCCTCGCACGTGACCGTCGCGAGCGGGAAGAGGCCGCCGATCGACTCGATCTCGAGGAAGCCGTTGGTGACGACGACCTGCAGCTCTTCGAGGAAGGAGAAGAGGGCCGCCGATAGCTCGTCGGCGTTCTGGGCGCCGAGGATCTGGCCGCCGGTGTTCTCGGCGATGCAGCTCGTGATCCGCAATTCTTCCTCGTTTAGCCCAAGTCCGACGACATAGACCGTGACCGCCTTGTCGCTATCCTTGAGTGCCTGCGCCACGGCGCATGGATCGCTCTCGCAGGTCTCGAGGCCATCGGTGACGAGGATAATCGCGTTGCGGACCGTCTCGGAGGCCACCGGGAAGTCGGCCGCCGACCGCTCGAGCGACAGACCGATCGGTGTCCACCCGACCGGTGCGTAGTTGGCGACCTGCTGCCGCAGCGCATCCGGGTTGACGCCTTCTATCGGCACGGTCAAATCGGACGACTGGCAGCTCTCGGCCTTACCCTCCTCCGTGTTGTTGCCGAGGTGACCGAAGACACGGAAGCCGACGTTCAACTCCGGCCGGTCCGTCGGAATCGCGTCGACCACCTCGTTCAGGACACGTTTCGCGGCATCGATCCGCGGCTCTCCGGTGTTCGTTACGTCCGCCATCGAGCCTGACGAATCCATCATCATCTCGACGTTGACCTGCGTACCAGCCGCCGCCTGTGCGCGGGCCGCAGCGGGCTCCCGGGTCAGGAAGCTCGCTCCGATCAGGGAAAGCATCATCCCCAGGATCATGGCCCGTGTCACCCATGCCTGAGCCCGTGTGGTCACCCGCATGCACTTTCTCCTTGTTGCCGCGCCAAACACTCCGAGCCTGGCCGGTATCGATCGCCTGGTGGCATGAG
>CADCWJ010000508.1 GCA_902806365.1 uncultured Thermomicrobiales bacterium | reverse complement strand
TTGCGCTCCGGAAACCGTTGCTCCTCGAGGGCGAGGCGGGTGTCGGCAAGACGGAAATCGCCAAGGTCCTTGCCAGCGCGCTGGGCGCTCCGCTGATCCGGCTGCAGTGCTACGAGGGGCTCGATGCCAGTTCCGCCATCTACGAGTGGGAGTATCGACGGCAGATGCTCTACCTTCGCTCGCTCGAAGCAACCGGCGATCTTCAGCGGGAGGAGGTGCAACGCAACCTGTTCGCCGAGGAGTTCCTGCTCAAGCGGCCACTCCTCCAGGCGATCGACGCCGCCCACACCCAATCTCCGGTCCTGCTGATCGACGAGGTGGATCGCGCCGACCAGGAGCTCGAAGCGTTCCTGCTCGAGATCCTGTCCGACTTCCAGGTCACCGTGCCGGAATTGGGAACGATCCGCGCCGAGCACGTCCCGATCGTGATCCTAACGTCCAACCGCACGCGGGAGATTCACGACGCGCTCAAGCGCCGGTGTCTCTATTACTGGATCGACTTCCCGGATTACGCCAAGGAGTTCCAGATCCTCTCGGCCAAGGTGCCAGAGGCATCCGACCGACTCGCAAAGCAGATCTGCGCCTTTACCCAGGGCCTGCGCGAGGTGGACCTGTTCAAGTCACCCGGAATGGCCGAGACGATCGACTGGGCCAACGCCCTGCGTGCGCTCGGCTCCTCGGACCTGACCGACGAGGTCGTCGAAGACACCTTGGGTGTCGTGTTGAAGTACCAGGAAGATGTCGACAAGGTCCGCGGCGATGTCGCCCGAAGGCTTGTCTCGCGGGCCACAAATGCGGCGGGCTCGGCGTGATCGCGGCACGCCGAGCGGCGTCATGACTACCCGCCAAAACGGCACGGTTCCGCATCCCGGGGATATATCCCGCGTCCGGTCGCGGACAGTTGCGGGCAACCTCCTGCGTTTCGGTCGCCGGCTGCGGGCAGGCGGCATGGCGGTTGGACCCGGTCAGATCCTGGGACTGGTCGACGCGCTCGGCGCGATCGGACTGGAACGGCGCGACGACGTCCACAGCGCCGCCCGTGCGACGCTGGTGAGCCGGCCCGAGCAGATCCCGTTCTTCGACGCGGAGTTTGCCCGATTCTGGCGAGACCTCGTCGATCGCCAGCCGCCAATGTTCTCGGAGCAGATCGCGGGCGACGAAGAGACGTTCGGGTTGCCCGACCAGAACAAGCGGAGAGACCAGAACTCGTCGCCAGGGGCGGCAAAAGGGGCCGAAACCTCCCGCCAGGTGCTGGCAATCGAGGGAACCGAAGACCCCAACGACATCGGTGAGACCGAGGACTACGAGGTTCCACCCGACGACGTGATGATCTTCAGCGCCAGTGAGGCCCTCCGCAAAAAGGACTTCTCGCAGTTCTCGCCCGAAGAGATCGCCGAAGCGCGCCGCATTATCGATTCGATGAACTGGAGACTCGGCACCCGCAAGACGCGACGCCGGGAACGCGCGGTCAATGGTGCCTACATCGATCACCGTGCGACGCTTCGCGCGGCGATGAAGCAGGGCGGGATGCCGCTCGAGCTCCGGTGGCGCAACCGGCAGGAGCGGATGCGCCCGCTCGTGCTGATCTGTGACATCTCCGGCTCGATGGACCGTTATGCGCGGCTGCTCCTCCGGTTCGTCCACGCGCTGGAGCACGGCCTGGACGCGGTGGAGGTGTTTGTCTTCGGTACGCGCCTGACACGGATTACCCGTGAGCTGCGCCGCCGCGATGTCGATGCGGCGATCGCGGATGTGGTGGCGTCGGTTGACGACTGGTCGGGGGGCACCCGGATCGGCGAGGCGATCAAGGACTTCAATTACCAATGGAGCCGGCGCGTGCTGCGGTCGGGGGCCACGGTCGTCGTCATCAGCGATGGCTGGGACCGCGGAGATCCGTGGCTGCTCGGGACGGAGATGGCAAGGCTCCAGCGTTCGTGCCGCCGCGTGATCTGGCTCAACCCGCTGCTGGGCGCACCCGGATATCAGCCATTGACGCAAGGAATCCGCGCCGCCCTGCCGTACGTCGATCACTTTCTGCCGATCCACAACCTGCGGAGTCTCGAGGGCTTGGCCCAGCTCCTGAGCGCGGTCGCCGATACCGCGCCAGTCCGGCGTCAGATCTCCGCCCGGGCGGTGCGATCCCCATGACGGTTACAGGATGCTGGCACGGTTCAGCGTTTTTCACGACGAGAACAGGGGCAGTGCATGAGTGAGTGGCTTCCGGAGATCGATAGCTGGCGTCAAGCCGGCAAGGATGTCGCGATCGCGACCGTCGTCAGCGTCGAGGGTTCGGCACCCCGGCCGATCGGCGCGCGGATGGCGGTGACTGCCGAGGGAGAGATGGCTGGCTCCGTGAGCGGCGGGTGCGTCGAGTCGGCGGTCGCGTTCGAGGCGCAGGAGGTCCTGAAGTCGAGAACGCCACGTCTCGTCACGTACGGCATCACCGACGAAATGGCCTGGGATGTCGGGCTGGCCTGCGGGGGCACGATCAGGGTCTTCGTCGAGCCGGTCGATCAGGCCCGATGACCACGGGACCGGCGGATTCCGGGAACATCTTCGACCGGGTTCACGGCCTCACCGAGCAGGGGGTGCCGGTTGCCGTGGCGACGGTAGTGTTCGGATCCGCGTTGGGTCGGAAGCTTCTGATCCTGCCCGGCGCTCGGGACGGCAGCCTCGGGTCTCCCGGCCTCGACGACGACGTGGAAGCGCTGGCGCGCCAGATGCTCCACGACGAGCGGTCCGGCGTGCGCGTGTTCACCGATCAGGACGGAGAGCAGGTGGACGTCTTCATCGACGTCTTCCCGCCCCCGCCGGGCCTGCTGATCTTCGGCGCCGTCCACGTCGCACAGGCATTGGTCGCACTGGCCCGGCCGCTGGGATACCGCATCACGGTGGTCGATGCCCGCCAGACGCTGGCGACGCCCGAACGCTTTCCCGATGTCGACGACCTGATTGTCGCCTGGCCGGACGATGCCTTCCGGCAACTGACCGTTGCGCCAAGCACCGACATTGCGATCCTTACGCACGATCCCAAGTTCGACGAACCCGCGCTGATTGGCGCGCTGGCGACACCAGCCCGCTACATCGGGGCGGTCGGAAGCCGGTCGACCAACGCTGACCGGCGGGAGCGGTTGCTAAACAGCGGCGTAGCTCCGGAGGACCTGAAGCGCGTCCATGGACCGATCGGACTCGACATTGGCGGCCAGACCCCGGAGGAGATGGCGATCAGCATCCTCGCGGAGATGATCGCCGCGCGGCACGGTCGCGCGGGTGGCCCGTTGACCGGATCGAAGGGCCCTATTCATGGCGAGCAACCCTGACCGGAACGGGCCTGTCGTGGGAGTCATCCTTGCCGCGGGAATGTCCACGCGCCTCGGTCGGCCCAAGCAACTGCTGGAGATCGACGGCAGGGCCCTCGTTGCGCACGTGGTGGACGCCGCCCTCGCGTCGGCCCTTGATGAGGTGATCGTAGTCACCGGCCATCAATCCGGCGCGGTCGAAGCTGCACTCGGCACACGGGAGGTTCGGTTCTGTCTGAACGAGTGCTTCCGGGATGGCCAGAGCACCTCCCTCGTCGTCGCCCTCGACATGGTGCCGCTGGAAGCGGACGCCGTGGTCGTGTTGCTCGCCGATCAGCCGACGGTAAACGCAGCGGTGATCGACCGGCTCCTGACAAAACGCCGGGAAACAGCCGCATCGATCGTGATGGCGTCCTACGGCGGCATCACGGCACATCCCGTCCTGTTCGGACGCGAGCTCTTCTCCGAGCTGAGGCAGATTCAGGGGGATCAAGGCGCGCGCGACGTGATCCGTCGCCACCGCTCAGAGGTCGCGACCGTGGACGGGGGTGCCGACACTCCGCCGCCCGATGTGGACACCGAAGAAGCCTACGCGGCACTTCTCGCGAGTTGGCCGCAATGAGCGGGACTGGGACGGCCCCAATGGCGTCACCAATCGTCTCCGTGGTGCCTGTGATGCATGTTGCAGGAGCAGGCTGCAATCGACCGGAAAGTTTGCTTCGAAAATATGCATTTGGACGATTCGTATGCTCGCCCGCCGTTTCGCCAGCGAAGGTCACGGCCTGGGGGACAGGGGTCGCCCGGGATTATGCATGGCAGGGAGTTTCGCGATCGGGAGCGTCATTCCGCGACGTTGATGGTCGCCGCGGAGACCACCGTGAATCGTCATGTACAGGGGCCGCCACCAGGCGGCCCCTGTACATGACGATTGGCGCCGATGCGGACAGACGCTAGCCGAACAACCCTTCGTCTTTCATCCGCGATGTCACGGTGCGGGTGGCGTCGACGGTCTTTTCGACGTCATCGGCGGTGTGCGCGGTGGAGAAGAATCCGCCGGAGTGGAAAAGATGAACTCCCTCGACCAGCATCCCGATCTCGAAGGTTTGCGCCAGGTTGTCCCCGCCGCTGGCCTTCAGGTATTCGGAGTCCAGCC
>CADCWJ010000507.1 GCA_902806365.1 uncultured Thermomicrobiales bacterium | reverse complement strand
TACGGCACGTTCGGCGTTTCCGAGCCGTCCTGAACCAACCGTCTCATCCATCCGCGACCAGGGAGCCAATCACCGATGACCGATCGATCCGCCGCCGTCACCCAAACCAATGAAGATCGCATCGCCTGGCTGCGCGGTCTTCGTCAGTCGCGCCAGTTTCTTGATCAGACGATCCCGCCCGATGTCCTCGACGAGTTGCTCGAGGTCGCCCGCTGGACCGGCAGTGCCAAGAACACCCAACCGTGGGAGTTCATCGTGGTCGACGACCGCGAGATGCTGCGTCGGCTCGCGGAACAGGGCGCCTACTCCGGGTTCATCGCGGGTGCCGCCCTTGCGATCGTGATCGTGCTCGACGAAAACGCTCTCCGCAGCGAGGCCTACGATGAGGGCCGGGTCACCGAGCGGCTGATGCTGGCGGCCAGCGTCCATGACCTGGGGAGCGGCACCGGGTGGTTCAGCACGGACGAGGCCCAGGCTGGCGTGCGCGCGCTGCTCGGGATACCCGATGGCAAGGATGTCTGGTCGGCGGTCGCGTTCGGCTATGTGGACGAGAGCGGCGAGCAGCGGTCGGCGGCGGCGCCTGGCGGGCGCAAGCCGCTGGCGGAGACCGTCTCGTACGGGCGGTACGGTGAGCGGAAGGGGTGATGGCCGTTGCCGTTGCGTTCGCCGGTCATCGTCGCGGCCGCCTGGTGACCGTCGTGGCGACTCCTCATCCCCTGGGCATCTCCCGCTCGGACCCGGAGCGCAGGGGAGATGGGGACGAGACCGGTTGTGCTCGATGCGGAGCACAACGCCCACGGAATCCCGCCGTTCGATACCGGGGTGACCAACGGCTCCGCAAGGATATCGAGCAATCGCGAGGACGTCGGGTTCAAGGCCGGTGGACCGATCGTCGGTGAGCGGGTCACCAGTGCGATCTCGCTCGCGGCGGGCCCCGGAGTCTGGTGTGAACCGGGAAATCCATTTCCGGCGGCCCGGCGTAGATTACGGTACAAGGAGGCAACGCCTGTTGCCGTTCTTGACTTCCCAACACCCCGGTGAGGCACTTCACCATGCCTCACCCCTCCCATTCCCCGCACGGACCCGACTCCCCCAAGGTCGGGTCCGTTGCATATCCGGAGGGAGTTCCATGCATTCGGGCCGGTGCCAAACGGCCGCCGGCAGGCACCCGATCGCCGCCGAATTCGTTGACATACCGTTCGGAAGCGGGCGTTGCCGCGACGATGCGAACTCGCGCGTGCTAGCATTTCCATACGCTGACGATGCGAGAGGCCGTGCTCGCCGCCGCGGGTGATCCCGCCGTCGCCTCCGGTAACCGCCTCCCAATCGTGTCCGGCCCCCACTCGCCGTGACGCTCATTGACCTCACCTTTCCAGAAGGACGTTACCGGATGGCGCACACCTCCAACCCATACGGCTCCCCCTACGCCGCGCCGCGCCGCGGAGCCGCGCGCTGGCCATGGCTGTTCGCCCTGCTCATCGTCGCGGCGATCGCTGGCGTGACCGGGTTGCTCGTCGTCGATGCGATCGGGAACGAGCCCGGGGATGCGTCCTCGCTGGGGCAGCTCTCGCGGCCCAATCCCCCGGAAGCAGGCGGCGAGCTGGCGCTGAATCCGATCGCGACGGTCGCCCCCACCGCGCCACCGACCGAAACCCCGGTCCCGACCGCGACTGCCGTCGACACCCAGGCGCCCCGGCGCGCGGTGGAGAACTGGCTCGCGCTCTGGTCGGCCGGCGATTACAACGCGATGTATGACATGACGTCGAAACGGGTCCAGGCCGGGACGAGCCGGGACGCCTTTACAGCCCGCTATGCGGAGATCGCCGAGGAAGCGGGCCTCGTCTCGGTTTCGTCCAGGATTGCCGGTGAGCTCAGTCTCGACGGCCAGATCCCGGTCGATGTCACGCTCACCTCGAACCTGGTCGGGGAGATACCCGAGCGCAACGCGATTCCCCTTGTCCAGGAGGACAACGCGTACCGCATCGATTGGACGCCGTCGCTCATCTTCCGCCAGCTTGGGGCAACCGGCTGCGTCGATTTCGCCGGCAAGATGCCGCAGCGCGGGAAGATTCTCGATCGCAACGGCGTGGTCCTCGCCGAAGATGTCAAGGTCTCACGGGTGGGCGTGATCCCCGGCGATCTCGAGGATCGCCCGGGGACGATCGCGCAGCTCAGCCAGATCCTGGGCATTCCGGTCGCCGATATCGAATCGATGATCACGATCGAGGACTGGAATCCGGCCTGGTTCATCCCGATCAAGGACATCCATGGTGAGCCGTCGATCGACCTGATGAACAAGATCACCCCGCTCAAGGGCGCCGCGATTCGCCCCGCCACGACCCGTCATTACCCCAACGGCGCGCTGACGGCGCACATCACGGGCTGGGTCAGCCCCGCCACGGCGGAGGATGTGGAGGCCGACGACACCGGGTCGGTCCGCCCGGACGAGATGGTGGGCCGGAGCGGGCTGGAGCTCGGCGCCAACGAGTTGCTCGCCGGCAAGCCCGGCGGCAGCCTGAACGTGATCGAGTGCGAGACCCGCGCCAAGCGTGAGGTGATCCGGGAGAGCCCGGGTACCCTGGCGCAGGACATTTACCTGACGGTCGATCTCGAGGTCCAGCGGCAGGTCGATGCGGCGCTGACGGCGCAGGTCGCGGCGGATGGCAAATCCGGCCAGCGCAGCGCGGCGGTGTTCCTCGATCCGCGCACCGGGGGCGTTCTGGCGATGGTCAGCCATCCATCGTTCGATCCCAACGACGCGGTCCAGAATACGTACGCCGCCGATGAGCGAGCCGCGATCAATGACCCGCTGCTCCGGCCCCAGACGAACCGGGCGACCTACGAACGGTATCCGACCGGGTCGATCTTCAAGGCGATCACGACCGCCGCCGCGATGCGCTACCTCAACTACACCGGCGAAACCCCGATCGATTGCCCGGCATCGTTCTCGATCGGGTCGCAGCAGTGGGACGACTGGGTCGTGGAGAACGGCCTGAGCGCCCAGGGCCCGCTGACCCTGCATTCCGGACTCGTCCGTTCCTGCAACACGGTCTTCTACCAGCTCGGCAAGGCACTCGACGATCACGATCCAAATGCGCTTCCGGACATGGCGAAAGCGTTCGGACTCGGTGCCCCAACCGGGATTCCCTACTTTCCGGAGATTGCCGGGACGATTCCCGATCCAGCCTGGAAACAGGAAGTCGTCGGTGATGGCTGGGCAACGGGTGATGCCGTGAACCTGTCGATCGGGCAGGGATACATGGAGGCCACGCCATTGCAGATGGCGAACGCCTACGCCGCAATCGCCAACGGGGGTACCCTTCTCCAGCCGTACATCGTCGACAAGACGGCGGTGCCTGGCACCGACCCGGTCCAGGTCGGCAAGCGAGTGGAGAAAGGCAAGCTGCCACTTACCGCCGTCCAGGTCGGCGAGCTCCAGAGTGCGCTCCGGGACCAGACCAGCAACGCGGACGGCGTCGGCTCCGCCAAGGTGTTCGGGGACTTTGCCTGGCCAATCTCGGGCAAGACGGGAACCGCGCAGAACACGATCGACACATCCGGCAAGCCACATTCATGGTTCGCCGCCTACGGTGGCCCGACAGAGGGCGGGACGGCGACGGTGACCTCGGTCATCCTCGTCGAGAATATCGGCGAGGGGGTGTCGTATGCCGCACCCGCCACCCGTCAGATCTACAACTGGCTCAAGGACACCGGTGTCGTTGCCGAGTGAGCGTGTGAAGCCGCGTTGATCTCTATCCGTCAGCGCGAAACGAACAACGTCTTCTGACCCTTGCACTCGACCACACCGGCCGGAGGGTACCCGTGCCCGTAACCCTGCTGAACCCCGACGGACTCTGGAAGACCGACGCGTACCGCCAGGTGGCGATTGCCACGGGAACCCGCCACATGCACATTGCGGGCCAGATCGCTCGTGACGCGGACGGTCAACCCGTCGCGCCGGGTGACCTGGCGGGCCAGGTGGCACAAGCGTTCCGCAATGTCGGCATTGCGCTCGCGGTCGTCGACGCGACGTTCAGAGACGTCGTCCGATTGACCGTCTATGTGGTCGACTGGAAGCCCGAGAAGATGGCCGATCTCCTCGCCGGCATCGGGGAGGTTGCCGAGGAACTGCAGGTCGCCCCGGCGACGCTCATCGGCGTCGCCTCGCTGCTCGAGCCGGATGTGCTCGTCGAGGTCGAGGTGACGGCAGTCGTGGATTGACCGGTCCACAGGCCGTGGCCGTGCATCCCAGGGTGGACCGGCCGCACGACGCCCGGTACGCGCTCACCGGCAGCCGGGTGGCCCCTGCGCCGCACCTCTGCGGCGTCGGCCGCGAACGCGCGGATGGTGGACGGCTGACAGCGCGGCGCCCGGACGATCGGGTGCCTCGAATCGCTTCCCGCAACTCATCCTTTCCGGCAACGAATCCCGTCCGCACCCCAGGTCGGTATCATCTCCAACAGGTGCGGACTGACCGGTTGAGGCCGTCGCCGTCGAGGGGGCAGACTTTCGCTCACCGGGCGTGTATAGTGGGCGAGGTTCCTAACGTGCCGCACGGCGAGGCGCGACCGCCGGGACCGTTCGTATAGGGTCTCGGTACAGCCGGCCGCCATGTCCAGCGTATCCAACCGCTCCGGGATGCAGGTTCCTCCTCCCCGGCGCGTCACTATGGATGACTCCGATCCGCTCCTTCCCAGGGTGTTTGGTCCGGGTCCAGAAGGGGGTGATGACATGCTCCTGCATGATCACATCAGCACAATCCCGATAGTGCGGATGAGAACCGGAGCGCCTGCTTAGGCAGCGCAACGGGCAGCGCACCGAGCGACGCCACGGGCGTCTCGCCGGACTTCTTTACCGCCTTCCAATCTGAAACGTGCTACGTATCCGCCGGCTCTGACGCGGGTTGTCTTGCACCGTGCCGTCCAACGATCCGCCCTCGTTCGTTCCCTTCAAGGGACCGCGAGGACGTCTCCTGGTGGTATCCGCGTCCACACCCCCGGTGCGTCATCGGGCCATGGCCCCTGTAGAGGACATTGCATGACCATCACCGAACGCGAGCAACAGGCTTCAACGACCGTGCCCGACGGGTCAGTAGACAAACCAGCGCCTGGAACCGGCCACGAGGGGCAGACCTTCCTCGTCGGCGACGAGGTCTACCTTCGGGCGATCGAGCCATCCGACGCAACGTACGCGCCATCCTGGAAGAACACGGTCTTCCCGAAGTCCACCGAGTACTACGAGAAGTGGATCAAGGAGGACATGGTCAAGGAAGAGCGCACCGCGACCTACCTGATCATCCGCAAGCGAGACGATGTCCCGGTCGGCTCGATCAAGGCCAATTACTGGGATCCGTCCGTTTTCCTCGAGCCCTACGTCGACCCGATTTACGCCGATTCCGGGCAACGCTGGCTGGCCGAGGCGCTGACACTGATGCTGCCCTGGCTCGTCGACGAGCAGCACCGGCCGATTGCCGTTGTGGCGGTCAACTCCAGCCAGACCGCCGCCATCGCGGCGCTTGAGACAGCCGGTGCCCGCCAGACCGCGCGGTTCCGGGACAAGGTCCGGATCCACGGTGGCCGCGCCGACGAGCTGGTCTTCGAGTATCTCAACTCCCTGTGGGTGAAGACGCTCGGGGATCCGAACGATCAGCCGATCGAACGGTCCGGTACGGGCGATCCTCGCCCCGTTCCGCTGAAAGTGGAGCTGGACGGCGATCCGCCGAAGAACGCGGTGATGGTCGGATCGCGCGTCTACCTCCGGCCATTCGAGAAAAAGGACGCCGACGAGGTTGCGCTCTGGTCGCGCCGGGAGACGGAGCCGTTCTGGAGTAATGGCCGGGCCATGCGCAGCGCCGTTGGCTTTGCGAGCTGGACCGAAGGGTTGGAGAAGGATGACCCGCCGGAGTGGATCCGGTTCGCGGTCTGCCTGCGCGAGAATGACGAGCTGATCGGCGCGGTGGGAATCGACGGGGTCGATTTCGTCAACGGCTGCGGCGAGTCGGAAAGCGAGATCCACCGCCCGGAGTATCGCGGCGGCGGCTACGGGTCCGAGGCCAAGCATCTGCTGTTCGACTACGCCTTCAACCGGCTGAAGCTCCACTCGCTCCAGTCGTTCGTGATCTTCCCCAATACGCGCTCGGCGGCGGCGCTGCGCAAGCAGGGCTACACCGAGGTCGGCCGCCTGAACTGGGACTACACAAGCGACGGGCGGTTCGCCAACCTCGTCTGCTTCGAGCTTCTCGCCGCCGATTGGCGGGCGCTGCCGCGCGCCAGTCGTCCCAACGCCAACGAAACGAGTGCATCATGAGCAGCGCCAGGAGCAGTGCCACGAGCAGCGCCACCACGGCTGAGGACAAGACCGAAACGTCTGCCGCGCCGGAGCCGGGGACGGGGCACCAGGGCCAAACGTTTCTGGTCGGTGGCACCATCTACCTGCGCCGGATCGAGCTCGCCGATGCTCCGTTGGGGATGTCCTGGCGCGGCGTCCGCTACCCGCAATCGCCGCAGCGGGTCGAAACCTGGATCAAGGAAGAAATGGCCAAGGATCGGAATGCGGCATGGTACGGGATCGTGCGCAAGGCGGACGATCGCGTCGTCGGTTCGGCTCGCGTCGGACGGGCCGGAGGTATGGCGGTGAGCCTCACGCTGACGGTCGATCCGCTGCTGGGCGATCGCGGGCTCGCCTTCAAGGCCGAGGCGTTGAAGCTCATTGCGCCGTGGGTCGTCGAGGAGCAGAACCGCCCAATGTTGATCATGGACCAGGCAGCGGACGAGCCGGCGATGATCGCGGCCGCCGGGGAGATCGGGATGCGGCAGACCGCCCTCTTCCGGTAAAAGATCGCGCGCGACAGCGAGCGGGTCGATGGGCTGATGTTCCAGTATCTGAGCCCACGTTGGCTCGATCGAATCGGTGATCCTGATACGGTCGCGCTGGAGCGGACCGGGACCGGGCAACCACGGCCGGTTCCGCCGAAGGTCACGCTCGACGGCGACCCGCCGAAGAACGCGGTGATGGTTGGCAAGCGCGTCTATCTGCGGCCGTTCGAACCCGGCGACGCCGCCGAGGAGGCGACGTGGCTGCGGCGCGAGCAGGAGACCTTCTTCGACATCGGGCGGCATCTCTGGAGCTCCATCGGCGCCGCCCAGTGG
>CADCWJ010000506.1 GCA_902806365.1 uncultured Thermomicrobiales bacterium | reverse complement strand
GACATCCCCCACAACAAGGTCAAGCAGGTGGCGTCCGGCCGATTCGGCGTCACCGCCCGCTACCTCTCCAAGGCCGAGGAGCTGGAGATCAAGATCGCCCAGGGCGCCAAGCCGGGCGAGGGAGGGCAACTTCCGGGCTTCAAGGTGACAGAGTTCGTCGCCCGGATGCGGCACGCGGTGCCGGGTCTGCCGCTGATCTCGCCGCCGCCGCACCACGACATCTACAGCATCGAGGATCTGGCCCAGCTCATCTACGATCTCCGCCAGATCAACCCCCGCGCGAAGATCGGCGTCAAGCTCGTTGCCGAAGCCGGGGTCGGTACGGTTGCCGCCGGGGTCGTCAAGGCCCGCGCCGATTACGTGCTCGTCAGTGGGCACTCGGGCGGGACCGGCGCCGCGCCGCTGGCCTCGATCAAGCACGTCGGGGTGCCGTGGGAGCTGGGGCTGGCCGAAACGCAGCAGACGCTGGTCATGAACGGGCTGCGCTCGCGCGTCCGGCTCCGCACCGACGGCGGGCTCAAGACGGCGGAGGATGTGCTCGTCGCCGCGATGCTGGGCGCCGACGAGTTCGGGTTCGGGACATCCGTGCTCGTCGCGATCGGCTGCGACATGGCGCGTCAGTGCCACCTCAACACCTGCCCGACCGGGATCGCGACCCAGCGGCCCGATCTTCGCGCCAAGTACATCGGCACCCCGGAGATGGTGATCGGCTACTTCGATCGCCTGACCGAGAGCCTCCGCGAGACGATGGCCGCACTCGGTGTGCGAACGATCCAGGAGCTGATCGGACGGACCGACCTGCTGACGCCCAAGGCTGTCGAGGGCCGCGCCGCGTTGCTCGACCTGAGCGCCCTGCTCGTTGCTCCGGCGGAGGAATCGGCCCGCCGCAAGTCGGTCGAGATCGATCACCATGCCGAGGAAACGCTGGACATGCGGATCATGGCCGCGATCGAGCCGCAGCTTGCGACCGGTCAGGCGGTCGAGATCGAGGAGACGATCCACACCGAGCATCGCACCGTCGGCGCCCGGATCGCCGGCCACATGACGATGCTTCGCGAGAACACGCCGACCCCGATGGATCGGGTGAGTTTGCGCTTCACTGGCTCCGCCGGCCAGAGTTTTGGCGCGTTCGCGGTGCCGGGCCTGAGTCTCCGGCTCGAAGGCGAGGCCAACGATTACGTCGGCAAGGGGATGAGCGGCGGCGAGATCGCGATCTTCCCGGACCGGCGAGCCGGGTTCGACCGCTCGCAGACGATTGCCGGCAACACGATCCTTTACGGCGCGACCGGCGGGACCGTCTTCATCGCCGGCACGGTCGGTGAGCGGTTCGCCGTTCGCAACAGCGGCGCGGTCGCCGTCGTCGAGGGCGTCGGCGATCACGGCTGCGAGTACATGACCGGTGGCCAGGCCGTGATCCTTGGCCCGACCGGACGGAACTTCGGGGCCGGGATGACCAATGGCACGGCATTCGTGTTCGACCCGATGAACGTCTTCGCATCGCACGTCAATGCCGATTCTGTCGCGCTCAGGCGCCTCGACGTCACTGAGGTGGAAGATGTGCGAGCCCTGGTCGAGCGCCACGTCGAGGCCACCGGAAGCGCCCACGCCCAGGCCATCCTCGATCGCTGGGACGAGGCGGCGAACGCCTTCTGGCGGGTGATCCCGACGGCGGCCCTGGAGCTCCAGGCCGCCGCCGAGGACGCCGCCCAGGCGGTCGAATCGGCCAAAGGCGCCGCCGACTAACGGCACTCTCAGTGAGCCTCGCGGACTTGGAACCACCACAACGCAACGTCCTCGGCAGGAAGATCGGTCTCCCGCCCGGGACGTTGCGTTGCGCGAGATCCGAACGATATTCGCTACCATGCGCACATCGTGTTGAACCTGTACGGGTCCCTCGTTACGAGACCTCGTCGATCGCGCCGGCAATAGCAATAGCAATCACTGCCGTTGGTCGCGGCGGCGGGATCGCTGACTCAGCGGCGCAAGGCCGCTATCGCCTGCGCCGCTATTCGTTCAGCGTGTTCGGGACGATCCACCGCCCACGATGGCGTCCAACCGTCGTCCATGATCGGAGTGTGCCCGCTGCGCACAGACTCCCGGTATTCCAGGCATGCCAGCCAGAGCGGTCGGATGTTCAATACTCCGGGGAGCCTCTCGCGCTCGTCATCGGTCAGCTGGATGTGCGCGCGGTATCCGCGCATGACCGCGTCGACGAAGTCTGGGCGGCCCTCTGCCGCGGTCGTCAGGAGCCAGGCAAGCGCGGGCAGTCGCGGTCCGCGCCCCGACCCGGCCCAGCCTACGATGACGAGGTTGCCAGGTCTGCCGACGGCGGCCCAGACGTGATAGTTTCCGTGGGTCAGCGCTTCGGGCAAGCCTTCGGCGTCGTCGGCGTTCTCGACACAGTCCCGTAACCGCTCGAACCCCTCCCGCCCCTCGGGAGCCACGGCGTCCTCGACCTCCACCAGGAAGTTCATCGCCGCCGCGAGATCCTGTTTCGGTCGTCCGACGTGGAAGCCGCCGTCGTGTTCTTCCGCCCCGCCGTCCCTGGCGACGGCGCCGCCAGCCGCGGGGAGCGCGTGCAGCCGCCCAAGCAGGCTCCCGAGTTCGTGATGCACCGCCGGCGATTCGGTACGGCCATGCGGATCGGTCGGACGTCCGCCTTCGACGAACCCGGTCACGATCACGCCGTTGCCGTTGAGGACCGACACGGGATCGTCGTGCGCGATCCGCTCGGCAGGAAAATTGTGCGAGGCCAGGAATCGCAGGATCTCTGCGTCACCCTCCACGCGGCGGATTTCGTCTGCCGGTGAGGAGAAGATCCGGGCCACCCAAGGCGGGCCGTCCATGCGCCTGACGAGGAGCGTCCAGGGATAATGGCCGGGCCAGGAGCCGCGTGGACGCGTCTCGGGGTCGTCGTCGATCGGCGCCAGCGAGGTGATGCGAATCCCGTAGTGCGCCTCGAGGTGGTTCTTGAGTGCGGCGTGCTCGAAAGGACGAGTGCGCGCAAACGCCTGCCTGTTGGCCGTCTCCAACTCGGCACGCGCCTCGGTGTACCGCTGTCCGTGCTGGCGTGCTCGCTGACGCACCGCACGCTTGAAACCGCCCTGCCTGGTCATGACAAGCCTCCTCGACGTGCCCTCGCCCCCCAGCAACGCGACACTCGAAACAGGCCTGAATCGGCAGCGACCTTGAGGGCAGATTCCCCTTCGCCGTCAAGAGGTCCCGGCTGGGGTGGATCCTCAGAGGCTGGGCGTTGGCCAACGCCGTAGCCAATCCTGCGGGAGTCAGCATGGCCTGTCAACCACTCATGCCGGAGCCATGTTCCCGCTCAGCCACCCGGCATCACAACCGGACCCGAGCGGCACTCGGTGACGGATCGATGTCCAGGAACCGGGTCTGGCACGCAGGCCGGCACGTGCCGGGGATGTGCGTCTCGGCCATCCAGGGAACGGAAGCACCCGGTGGGATACCCTTTCAATTGAGCCGCTAGACTGAGAGCTTCGCACCAGCGCTCCGTATGGAAGGACCGGTCAATGACCGACGAAGATCTCTCGCCCGCCCGGTTCGGCGCGGCGTTCCTCCAGTTCCTTGGGGATATCCACCGTAACACCCCAGCGCCAGGACCGGTCCTCGCTGACCGGATTCACGCGCATGTTGGGGGTGATGCGGCCGCGTTCCCGATCTTCACCGAGGCGTTCGATACCTTCGATCACCCCAACCTGCAGGTCGCGCTCGACGACTATCTCTCCGAGGCGAGCAGCCGCGAATCGATGCTGATCGGGATCGCCAACGACCAGAAGCAATACCTCCAGACGGTGCTCTCGGTCATCGTCAGTGGGGGCGGGATGGGGATGCCGCCGTTCGTCGAAGGGCCGGTCGATTACATCACGTTTCACCTGGCCGATCGGATGCTGTCGTGCGTGCAGTACGGTATCTACCTGATCCGGGACGACGGTAATCCACTCGTCGTGGCCGTGATCGGACCGGGCGAGATGCACGGGCGCCAGAAGATACGCATCGAGGTGCTGTCGACCGAGCGGGAGATCGGCCAGGCGTTCGTCAGCGACATCCGGGAGCGAATGTCGCGTCTCAACGTCTACCGGGGGCACGTCATCTCGCTTTCGCCCGGTCGCCTCGACATGGGAGCGCAATCGTTGGTTGCCTTTCACACGTTGCCGTCGGTGCCGCGCGACAATGTGATCTTGCCCGCCGAGCTTTTGGAGCGGATCGAGCGCCACACCTTTATCTTCGCCGAGCACGCGGACACGCTGCGGGCGGCGGGACGCTCGCTCAAGCGCGGGATGCTGCTCTACGGGCCGCCGGGCACCGGCAAGACGCTCACCCTAATGTACCTGATCGGCAGGATGAAGGGTCGCACGGTCCTGCTCACGACCGGGCTCGGCATGGGTCTGCTCGACCCGGTGATGCAGATGGCGCGCAGTCTCGCGCCGTCGATGGTGATCCTGGAGGATGTCGACCTGATCGCCGAGGAGCGCGGCATGCCGCATTCCAGCGGGGGCCTGCTGTTCGAGTTGCTCAACCAGCTCGATGGCCTTGAAGACGATGCCGACCTGATCTTCGCGCTGACCACGAACCGACCGGAGATTCTCGAACCGGCGCTCGCCGCCCGGCCCGGGCGAGTCGATCTCGCCGTCGAGTTGCCGCTGCCGGACGCCGCTGCCCGGCGCAAGCTGCTGCGGCTCTATGGCGAGGGCCTGGAGTTGGTCGATGTCGATCTGGAGTCGTTTGCGCGGGAGACGGATGGCGCCAGCCCCGCCTATATCAAGGAGTTGCTGCGCCGGGCTTCGGTTCTCGCCGCGATCGAGGCCACCGAAGGGAATGGGGCGCTCAACGTGACCGCCGCCCACCTGACGCGGGCAATCGAGGAGTTGTCCGAAGGTGGACGCCTCGCCCGCCGGATCCTCGGCTTCCAGCACGCAGACGACGGCCCCGAGTTCCCGATCGAGCCGGGCTTCCCCGGCTCGCATTGGGCTCCCTGGCCCGTTCCGTAGGTATTCACGACGAGTGTGCAGGCAGAGCAGCGACTGTCATGACCAGGAGCGAACCTGAAACGATCGGGAACGCCCCCTTTCAGGTGTAATCGAGGAGCCGGGGTTGTAGGCGGCGTTGGAGCGAGGCGATGGGCCGCATCCGCTCATGCCGACCAGCCAAAGCAGCGCCAGGGGCATCCCGCAACGGTTTGGGTCAATACCGGCGCCACGCTATGCGTCTACAAGACGCAACAAAGGAAACGCGCCGTTCATTGCGCGTGCCAACCGTTTGTCCGCCGTCCAAAACTCGCAGTCGAGCTCCTCGGCAAGCGCGAGGTAGTGCGCGTCGTACGTTGCCGGGAGGCTGAACCGTTCCGCGAATTCCATGGCCGCCGAATGATGATGTGGGGAGTCACGAATGCTGATCGGCAGGGTCACCAATGCAAGAAGAGCTGCGTCCAGGGCAATCCGGGCGATTTGGCCATGCCTTCGCATTTGCCAAAGGGCATTGGTCACCTCGTATCGAAGGAGCAGCGGCGCCACGATGAGATTCCCTTTCGCCTGCCAACCTGCGAAGAGGTCTTTGGCATCGCGACTGGGAGTTGAACCAAGCATTCTGGACACGATACTGGCGTCAATGCAATGCGTCGTCGAGTTCGGCACTTCGCTCCTCGCGCATCCTGTTGATGATGTCGTCGATCGGCAGTTCACGGTCTCCCAGATCCGCCCGGATGAGTGCCCGGGCGCGTTCCAAAGTCTGTTGCCAATCCGGGCTTTCCGCTGGTTGGGCCGATAGTTCCTCCACTTCATCGATGGAAACGACAACCGTTTCGGCGGCGCCCGCATGCTCGACCACGATCGCTTCGTTGCGCTCGATGTCGTCGAGTAGCTCGCCTAGGTGAATGCGCGCTTCGGTGGCGCTGAGAGTCTTGCTCATGCCGGCCCGTCTCCTTCGCCGGTTACAAAGGCCGCGGCCGCCGCGGCATCACGGACGGCCTTGCGGGCCTTGAGATCCTGATACATGGCGTACGACATCGCGACGGCGACGGGCTTGCCGCGCCGCGTGATCGTGATCGTCTCACCCGCCTTCGTGCGCCTGATCAGCTCACCGAAGTGGACACGGGCCTCCGTGGCCGTCATCACATGAGTCGTTTCCATGGCATCCTCGAACAGCGATCGTTTATCCATCGATTAATCGATCGTTCGCTTCTCATCTTATCATCGAGTCATCGAGTGGCGGGTCGGCACATCCCGTGGATCACGGTCACAATTCGCATGTGCCGCCCACTCGCTATCGCGCGGTTCCGTAACGATGCCTCTGACGGGAGTTCAAGCCACATGACCCGACCGAAGATTCTTGCGCTGGTCCTCGCCGGTGGCGCTGGTGGCCGGATGGAAGTGCTGACGACGACCCGGGCCAAGCCGGCGCTGCCCTATGCCGGCGTTTATCGCCTGATCGATGTCTCGCTTAGCAATATACGTAACAGCGGGATCGCCGATGCCTGGATCGTCGTCCAGTACGAAGCGCAATCCATCATCGGTGCCGTCGCCAACGGGCGGCCCTGGGACCTCGACCGGACTCACGGTGGTCTCCAGATCGTTCCACCGCAGCAGGAAGGCGCCGGCGCCGAAGGCGTCTGGCACGAAGGCAACGCCGACGCCATCTACCAGAACCGGGAGTTGATCCGCGCGTTTGCTCCCGACGTGTTGCTCGTGCTCAGTGCCGATCACATCTACAGGCTCGATTACAACAAGGTCATCGACCAGCATCTCGCGAGCGGGGCCGATGCGACGCTCGTCACCACTGAAGTTCCGATTGACCAGGCGTCGAACCACGGGACGGTCACCGTGACCAAGGGCGGCAAGGTGACGGGCTTCGCCTACAAGCCGGACAACCCAAAGAGCCCGATCGTGACGGCGGAGATCTTCGTCTACACGCCTGACGTCGTGATCGAAACGCTTGAACGGCTCTCGTCGCGCAACAGCGATGCCGGCGAGCGTCGATCCGGGCTGGAGGACTTTGGGCAGGATCTGCTTCCAGAACTGGTCCGCAGTGGCAAGGTCCGCGAGTTCCGGCTCCCCGGCTACTGGAAAGATGTCGGGCGCCCGGAGACGTATTTCGAATCCCACATGCAGCTGCTGGAAGACCGTCCGGATCTCGACCTCGATGATCCGGCCTGGCCGATCTTCACGCTCAATCCGCAGCGGATGCCGGCCCGGATTCATGGCACGGCGCGGATCGACCACAGCTTCATCTCGCCTGGCTGTGACATTGCCGGCACCGTCGAGCGCTGCGTGCTCTCGCCGGGCGTGACCGTCGAGGCGGGGGCGACCGTCCGGGATGCGATCATCCTGGAGAATGTCACGATCAGGGCTGGCGCCGCGGTCCAGTTCTCGATCATCGACGAGGGAACGGTGGTCGGGAAGAACGCCAAGATAGGCCAAAAGCCCAGGCGGGATCTGCCCACCACCGAAGAACTGGTGCTGATCGGCGCAAGCGCCCGGATACGAGGCGGCGCGACGATCGGGCGCGGCGCGCGAGTCGAGCCCGGGGCGACCGTCGCGCGCACGACGTAGCCGGGCATGGCATCCGGAGCCGCCGCGCCCTCCCTCCCCTCAAGGGACACCGCAGGGGATACACCCACCCCCGGTGGTCGATGGCTCGTGTGCCAGGGGCTGGTGTCGCCTGCACCGGCACGGCGACGCTCACCGCGAGGAGGTGGGCCTGTTCGCGGTTCAGGACGCTTGCCGGGGAGCGGTGAGCCGGTATACTCGGGGGGAGAACGTCTGTTCTATTCATTGGCACGGCAGGAGTTCAGGCAATGTCCGGAGTCGTGCTCTCCGGTACGCGCCGGGGCTGACGCCTGGCCTACTCACGAGCGACGAAGGAGGCACCATGGGTATCGATCCAGACCGGCATGGTCACCCGGAGCCGCCCCTCGCCGGCGGTGAGGCCGCCACGCTTCTGGGCTCCCTGGAGCGTCAGCGTGCAACGTTGGCGTGGAAGTGCGGCGGCCTCGATGCGACGGGCCTGCAAGCGACGGTGGGTGACTCCACGATCACGCTCGGCGGCCTGCTCAAGCATCTCGCTTTCGTCGAGGATCAGAAGTTCTCTCAATGGCTCCATGGGCGGGATCCGGCACCTCCATGGGATACGGTGGACTGGAAGGCCGACCGCGACTGGGATTGGCATTCGGCCGCCGAGGACTCTCCCGAGCAGCTCCAGACACTCTGGCGGGACGCCGTAACCCGATCCCGCTCACTGGTCGCGGAGGCCCTGGCCGAGGGTGGCCTGGACACCCTGACGCGGCGCACCTGGCCCGACGGTCAGGCACCGAGCCTGCGGCGCATCCTGGTCGACCTGATCGAGGAGTACGCACGGCACGTCGGTCACGCCGATCTCATCCGGGAGTCAGTCGATGGGCTCACCGGGGAGGACCCGACAGACAGCCCTTATCCCTACGAACTCCCGCCGTTCCCGGGCCGATGATGACCGACCGGATCACGCCGCGGCGGTTTCGCGAGGCGGACATGGGCGAGGATTGCCGGGTGGTGCTCGGCGGCGCGTGCGCTCGCGTTCGCGCCGGGGCGTTCAGGCGGATCTCACGCTGGTCAACGCGATCGCAACACTGGCCAACGCCGCCGGCAATGCGACCTGGATGGCTACCAGAATTCGCCGCGACGAGTAGGTCCTTCCCGTAACGTTCGGGGATCGAGCGCTCAGACCGGGCCCCATTCAGGTCCGGGCGAGGATGTCCTCGGTCGACGCGATCTCGGCGAATTCGCCGTTGATGCTGGTGAGGGCCACGGCGTGAATCGTCTCGGCGGGCCAGACCGTGCCGTCCGGCCCGGTCCGGTCGTGCGCCGCCGTCGCGTCCGAGACGACGATCGGCGAGAACCCGAGATCGCCGGCGACCCGGGCCGTTGTTTCGACACAGTGGTTTGTCGTCAGCCCGGTGATCACGAGCGGGGTGGCACCGTCGCGGCGTAGCATCGCTTCGAGGTCGGTCCGGATGAACGCGCAATTGACTTGCTTCGTAACGACCCGCTCGCCGGAGATCGGCGCGACCTCCGGCTTGATCTCCACCCCCTCCTGTCCCGGTCGCAGGGACGACGTAGGCGATGTCGAAAGGTGCTGGATGTGGATGAGCGGGCGACCGGAGTCCCGCCACCGTTCGAGGAGGCGGGCGGTGTTCGCTTCGGCATCCGGGTTGTTGCGGGGTCCGTACTTCGGGTCGTCCAGGCCGCGCTGAATGTCGATCAGGAGCAGGGTGGCAGTTTCGGGAAGGGGCTCCGTCGTCATTATTGATCCTCCACGTGGAGCAGGCGGGCGATATCGGCCGCGAACCGGATCTCCGAGTCATCCTCCGGCGCGTAGCCGATCACCTTGCGCGCATTGGTCATGCTCCAGAACGTCCGCGCGTTGTTGGAGACGCCATAGAAGATGTGGAACGGGACACCGAATTCGTCCTCGATACCGGGCGTGTCGATCGACTTGACGAAGAGTTGTTGCAGGTCGCGCTGGCTGATGTAGCCGGCCAGGTCGCGGATGTACTGCGCCTTTGGACGGTCCTCGAAATCTGCGGCGTCGATCTCGCGCGGGGCGACGATCCGGATCTGGATCACTTCCAGCTTGCTGCCCAGCGAACCGCAGGCATAGAGGAAGCCGAGGGTCTCGTAGGCGGCCTTGGCCCAGCCGTAGAAGCTGTCCGGCCGTGGGTAGTCCTCTGGCGTGACGCGGTCGCGCAGGCCAGCGTAATACGGTTGTTCGTACCACTTGGCCGCCTGGTTGGTGCTCGCCGCGACGACCCGCCGAACGCCCGTCGCCACCGCGACATCGAAGACGCGCTGCATCATGTCCACGTTCTTGCGCTCGTCTTCGTAGACGGAATCGGCGTTGGGACGGATGTAGCCGGTATGTATCACGGTATCGACGCCGGAGAACAACTTTTCCAGCGTCGCCCTCTCCACGTCCAGGACATCGACAACCTCGACGCCATCGACGGGGTTGCCGTCCCGGTCGCGATCCCGGACATCGACGAGCCGAAGGTCATATCGCTCTCGTAATGCCGGCAGCAACTGCCCGGCGATATACCCCGTCGCCCCCGTCAGCAGCACCGTCTTCCGCGCCTGTTGTACCGTGTCCATTCACCTGACCCTTCAGCATGTGGCAAACGCAGCATTTGGTGCGCACGATTCCCGTGATCACCCGAGAGCAATGACGATCAAGACGACGCTACCGGCACCTCATCCCGCGCGCCCGACGACTGTCATCCCTGGAACTGTGTCGGGCAGCTTCGTCGACGCTTGCCGAGGGATGTGCGCACCTGCGCAGGGATAGCGGAGAACGGCAACCATGTCTGCTGTCTGCGCCGAGATTCGTCGACTTCGCTCAGGATAACGATGGCACGGCGCGACGTAATGATGACATCCGTAATCCTGAGTGCAGCCGAATCGGGGTCTCCATATGCAGGCCCTGCCGGACGCGCTGCCATCACACTCATCGGACCATGCCGCGCGCTGCGACCTGCCACGTATCGACGATCGCGCCGTCCCGGACGATGAACAGCTCGTTCATCAAATTCACCGTTGGGCAGATGTGATTGGGTATGATCTCGACCCGGTCGCTGATCTCGAAGCCGTCCGTTTCGTCGGGAAGCGAGCAGACGGCGTGCTCTTCGCTCAACTTCACGATCCGCACGTCCGGGTGACCGACGATGTAGCCGTGCCCCGGATGCGCGCGGCTCGGGTCCATCGCCAGCGATTTCGAGCCGGTGTCGAGCACGCAGCGGTCGGGCGCCGGCCGGCTTACGATCGTCGCCACGAACCGCGCCGCACACCGGTCGACGCCGATGGTGCCATACCGGAAGGCGGAGTTGTCGTTGAAGACGTAGGTTCCGGGCCGCATCTCCGTAATTCCCCGAACGGTCGGGGTGATGCGTGCCGCCGGAGTCGAGCCGACGCTGACCGTTGGCAAGGCGATCCCATGACTCCGGATCGCTTCGGCGGTGGCCACCATCGCCTCGCCGGCGGCGATCGCGATCGTTTCCATCTCGTCCGGCGGGGCACTGTTGGCGTGCCCCTCGTGGGTCATGATCCCGGTGAGCCGGAGATTGGGAAGGCGGGCGATCTGCAACGCCATCGCTTCCGCCTCCGCACCCACCGTCACACCGGACCGGTTCTGACCGGTGTTGACCTCCAGCACGACATCGAGCGTCCGGTCGTGCCGGGTCATCGACCGGGAGAGCATGTCCGCCGCCTCCAGCGAGTCCACCGCCACTTTGACCGTGGCCCGCTCCATCAGTGCCACCAGCCGTCGCACCTTGGGCTCGCCGATGGTGGGGTAGGCCAGCAGCACATCAGCGATGCCTGCCTGATCGACCATCACCTCCGCTTCCCCAACTTTGGCGCAGGTGATCCCGACCGCGCCGGCGGCCATCTGCAGCCGGGCGATCTGGGCCGTCTTGTGCGTCTTGATATGGGGGCGAAGCGAGACGCCAACGCCGGCGGCGAAAGCCGCCATCTCGTCGATGTTCCGCCGCAGGATCTCCTCGGACACGACCAGCATGGGCGTGTCCACCTCGGTGTCCGGAGCGACGATCAGCTCCGATGCCGGAGCCACAATTGCCATGTTGAAGATCTCCATCGCCGTACGGTTGCCCGCTCCGTGACGGCCCGTCTCTCCATCGCCTACATCGCGCGCGCGGTCGGCCAGCGCGTGCCGCTCGTGTCAATCCAGCGGCCCTGTACTCCCGACCGGATCACCCCGTCGATGATCTCCTGAACCTTCGCCCCATCGGCAAACGAGGGCGTGAAGACCGCTCCCCGTCCGGTTCGGATCGCCTTTACCCAGTCCTGGAGCAGCAGGATCGTCGGGCGCGTCAGGTAGTGCGGAAATTCCGGCAGCCTGGGCATCAGCCGGTCGGGGATCGGAAGTTCGCGCAAGCCGACATCCCGCTTCCGTGCACCGAACAGATCACTATCGCCCTGAACGATGATCATGCCTTCCGAGCCGGAGATCGTGATCTCATCGCCGGCGTTGATGGGCGCCGTCGCGCAGAAATGAACCGTGCCGATGGCACCGTTGGCGAATCGCAGCAAAAAGGCAAAGTTGTCGTCGGCATCGACCGTTGCCATGCCCGAGGAATCCGGAAGGCGGCGGCGCTTGACCATCGTCGCCGTGCTTCCGGCGACGGCGTGGACCTCACCGATCCACCACCGCAGGGAATCGATCGCGTGCGAGCCGGACGCACCGAGCATCCCGCCGGCCTTGTCCTGCTCCATCATCCAGCCGAACGGACGCTCGCTCGGATCCGTCAGGGTCGACCGGAACACCGTCATCGCGATCGATTGCGGCTCCCCGACATACCCCTCGTCGATCAGTTCCTTGACCCGAGTCCGGATCGGCAGGTAGCGGAACTCGTGGTTGATCATCGCCACGACGTTGGCGCTGCTGGCCAGCTTCACCATGTCCCGCGTCTCGGCGAGATTCCGGGCCATTGGCTTTTCGCAGAGCACGTGCTTGCCCGCCTCCAGTGCCGCGATCGCCATCTGGTGGTGCAGGTAGGGCGGAGTCGCAATCACGACCGCGTGGACCCTGGGGTCGTTGATGACATCCCGCCAGTCGGACGACGCCTCCGGGATGTCGTGCTGCGCCGCCACGGCCCGGGCCCGCTCGGCGCGGCGTGAAACGACAGACACGATCTTCACGTCCGGAATGTGTTTGAGGGCGGGAATGTGCACCGTCGCGCCGAAACCGGTGCCGAGCACAGCGACACCGATCGAATCGGTCGGCTCCAGTGAAACCGGCCTGGGGGCGGAGCTGAGCGATCGGGAACGGAAGGACATTGCCATTGACCTTAGTCTCTCCTGGTCCCGGACGATCAGGGTGCACCGGATCGCACGAAGCGCTGTGCATCGGATTCGCTTCCGGCGCGAGACGATCGGGCGCCCGTTGCGTCGGGAACATGTATACGCGGACAGTGACAATGGCGCATCTGGGGGAGCGATCAAGCAGGTCGTGATGCGCGAACGGGCATGATCCGGTACGTCAACCGGAACGCGCGCCGAGGGTGATGACAGGGGCCGCGCTGGCCCAGGCTCGAGGACGCCGTTGGCTCGAACCCCAAGGCCATGATGCTACCACAAGGGCATCCCCCGATCGGCTTTGACGATCGAGGAGGGCCGGCAACTTCGGTACACTGGGAATGATCGATTCCAGCGAGCGTGGCCCGCCGGAATCCGTCTGGATTCCGAATCAGGAAGGAAGCGTCATCATCATGCGGATCTATACCGCGCTCGGCGACACCGGCCAGACCGATCTGCTCGGTGCGCGCGTCGACAAGGACGATCCCCGGATCGATGTCCTCGGCGCGATCGACGAGACGACCTCGGCAATGGGACTCGGCCGGGCCCACAGCCAGCTTCCCGGCACCGATGCGCGCCTCGCGACGGCCCAGCGCGATCTCTACAAGGTCATGGCCGAGCTGGCGTTCACGCCCGAGCTGCTTCCCGACAGCTACCGCTTCGAGGCCGATCGGGTGTCCTGGCTCGAGGCCGAGATCGAGATCGTCTCCACCTCGGTGACGCTTCCCCGGGAGTTCGTCCTTGCCGGGGAGACCGTCGCCGGTGCCGCGCTCGATGTCGCGCGCGCGGTGGCTCGGCGGGCCGAGCGCCAGGCCGTGGCCCTGGCGCGGACGGGGGGAATCACGAACCCCGAGATCCTGCGTTACCTCAACCGGCTCTCATCTCTCCTGTTCATCCTCGCCCGTGCCGAGGATCTTCATCAGAAGCGCGAGATCGCGCTCGCCCGCGAAGGGAGTCCCCGCTCCACTCCGGCCGGTCCGTAGCAATCCGCGTCGGCCAGCGCGCACCGGTGTCTGGCGCGATCGTGTCGGTACTACGGATGTCCGGACGCTGTGCCGCACCCGTCGGTCGTCTCACACGCCGGAACCGGTCGCCGACCGGCGTATACTTGGACGCAGTTCGCGCGCTGATCCTGCGCTGCCCGCACTGCGTCGACCTGCACGCATTCGCTTACGCTCCCGACAGAGGAAACTGGAATGGAACTCGCCGGTCTGCTCATCGCGATCCTCAATATCGTCAGCCTGTTGCTCCTCGCCCGCGCGCTGTTCTCGTGGTTCGACCCGACGTTCAACTCCACCGTCGGCAAGCTGTTGTTCGATGTCACCGAACCGATCATTGCGCCGGTGCGGCAGGTCATTCCTTCCGGTGGCGGATTTGATCTCTCGATCATGGTCACCATGCTGTTGCTGATCATCCTCCGTCAGCTCGTTGCCTCGGCACTCACGGGGTAATGGTGGCGGTCGGGTCCCGATGCCGTGCCTGTGGACCATGCGGGGCCACATCCCGTACAGTTCAGGACAAGCGCTCACCGGAGCAAAACCGGGACAGATGCTCCGCCTCGCTCCCGGTCAAGGGAACAGCCATCCGATCGAATGTCAGGAGTGCCGCGTGTTGTTCCGGATTTTGTACCTGATCGCCCTGATTGGCGTCGTCGGCCGCGATTCCGGGTCCGCTCCACGGGTCGAGGTGGTCGAGCCCGTCGGCCCTGGCGAGGAGCGGAGGATGGGCGGCGAGGGTTTCGGCAACATCGTCTCGCTCGTGGCACTGGTCGGTGTTGCCGTCCTCGCGGCGATCGTGATCCTCGCGGTGCTCGCCTTGTCGGGGCAGTTCGCGAACGAGATCATCGACCCTCCGGCGTAGCCGGGGCAGGGTTTCCTATCCGGGCAGGTCCGCGCAGCGCGGCCCCTGATTCGCCCGCTCCGCGCCATCCCCGCATGTTGTCACTCATTGCGGCCCCCGGGTTTCATCCCGAGTTCCCGTCGTCCAGCGAGGGTCGATCGTCACGCGATCGTAAGCGTGGGACCATCCTGTCGTGCCAGCGGCCGGATCGAAGCCTGGCGGGCCATCCCGGCGCCGCGCGGCGCGCTCCGGCAAATCCGCAGCGCGCCGCGGCCGGCCTGATCGGGTCAGCAGCCGATCCCGGAGGGCTTGACGGGCCGCTTTCGCGCGACGGCTCCCCCAGCGCCCGTTGGCGGGTGCGGCTCATCGCCGGGGGTGTTTCGGCCGCTACACGGCCTTTGGGTGACGGCGGGGGAGAATGCCCCGATGCCTTCGGCCGCGGATCGAGGTCGAAGCCCAGAATCTCCATCAGCTTGAGCGCATTGGTCGAGGTCGCGATTCCCGGCCGCAGCCGGTAATCGAACGTCATCTCCGGTCCATCGCGCCCATCGTCGAACTGCTCCGCGAAATGCGCCTTGGCGGCTCGCGCGTCCAGCGGCGAGCCGGTGAGCAATCCCAGATCGTGGCTGGAGATGGCTCCGATCGCGTTCGCGCCCGTCAGTTGGTGAAGGACCGCCCGCGACGCGATCTGGCGCTCCGCCGTGTTCGTCCCCTGCATGATCTCGTCGAGCAGATAGAGTACCGGTCGCTCCCGGGCGACCAGCGCGGCATCCACGACCTCCTTGAGCCGCCGCAGCTCGGCCATGAAAAACGAGACTCCGGCTGTTACCGAATCCTCCACGCGCATGCAGCAACGGATATCGACCGGCGGCATGGCCAGCGACCGCGCGCACGATGGGCCGCCCGCCAGCGCCAGCACCGCGTTGATCCCCACCGCGCGCAGCAGTGTGCTCTTGCCGGACATGTTGGACCCGGTCACGAACAGGAACGTTTCGGCCGGGCCGATCGCGACATCGTTGCGGACCATTCGCCGGTGCGGAATCAGCGGATGCCCCAGCCCGTCGGCGGCTATCGTCTCGCCGGGGGAATCGATCGAGGCGAACGCCCAGTCTGGATGGTCGTGCACAAGCACCGAGAGCGCCGCGATGGTGTCCCATTCGCCGGCCGCCGCCAGCCACTGCCGCACATGCGTCCCGGATGATCGCCGCCACCGCTCCAGGAGCCGGAGCACCTGGATATCCCAGAGCAGGACCATCTGGGCCGGGTAGTACAGGATCGAGCCGCGCGGCAGCGCCAGGCTGCTGATCCGGGTGAGGCCGGATATGCGGGCCGTCGCGCCAGCCGGTCCCGCGCCGAGCAGCGCGCGGATATCGCGCAGCGCTGCCGCGTCGCAATCATCCTCCGCGATCAGCGCGAACACATCGCCATACGCGGCGATGGCCCGGTGCATTGGCGCGACCCTGGCGACGGTGTCCGCAACCCCGGCTCCGGCGAGCAGGAAGACCAGGACATTGAGGGTGAGGGGAATCAACCACAAGGGATACGGCAGGATGCCCATGAACTGGAGCACGGCGAGCAGAATCAGCGCGATCGGGCTGGCCACCGCGAGAAAGCGGATCAGGGGCCGCTCCACCGGCCGAGACACGCTCTCGGCCCAGCTCAGCAGTGGCTCGGGATCGGGAATGGTGCCCCGCGCGGCGCGGCCGGAGGCCTCGACCTCCTGACGCAGGGGCAGCTTCGCGGCGAGTTCGCGAACTGCCGGCTGGCGCCGCGGAACGTCGTCGAGCGGTCCCGGCTCGAGCAGCCAGTGGGAGAGCGTTGTCCAGCCGGCCCGCGTCGTCACGGTCCCGATCCGGTGCGCGAGGGAGGCGCGACCAACGATGTCGAGATCGAACGCGTATGGATGGCTGCGATCGACGCCGGGCGGCGGCGGCGCGGGCGCGGCGTCCCAGTCAAGGGCAAGGCGGGCGAGAGCGTCAGCGTTGACCTGCACCAGGCGACCGAGCCGGTCGCGCTCGCGACGCAGCCGGCGATGGGTCACGATCAGCCAGGTCAGGACAGCAAGGGCGAGCAGGACGACGAGCGTCGGAAGCGCGCCAGGGTTGCTCACCAGCCACCAGACCGCGAGTCCGAGCGCAATGAAGATCGCGAGACGAATGTTGGCGATCGTGTTCCAGCGCCGGTGGGTGGCGGCCCGTGCGGTCTCGAACGCGGACTGGCGGGCGCTGTAGGCCGCATGGGCGTCCCCGGCCTCGCCGGTCGATTGGTCGCTGACGGTTGTGATGATGTCCTCCGATCACCTGTTGGTTGGTGGCGTCGTCGCGCGCAGCCCCGGATTTGCCATGAGATGGGGTTTATCAAGATGCGATCCTTGTAGGGGACGATCGTGTATCGTCCCTGTAAGCGGCATCGGTGCATCGAAGATGCACGCTGGATCTGCCTTCGAGCGCGCTCCCGAGAAACGGCCCTGCGTCGCGAGCACGGCGGTCTACATACAGGAAGCCAGGAACCGGGTCCAACCGCATCGCTCCTGCCGCCCCAAACCATACCGTCAGCCAGAAGAGCGAAAGCGACCGAAGGATTGCCGGCCGCAACCGTCACCGTGACGTTCGCTAGGGCAGCCTCGGGCGGGCACACGAATCGACGCTTCGACAGCTGAATGACCTCCCGGTCGATTCTGGCCCGCCCCTACAAGGGGCCGTTCGGTGGACGTTTG
>CADCWJ010000505.1 GCA_902806365.1 uncultured Thermomicrobiales bacterium | reverse complement strand
TTCTCCTCTTCCGCTTTCCATATTCGATGCGATTCGTGCCTGACAGGGAGATGAGCACATCCCGCGCCACGACCAGGCGATGTCCGGATTCGTGGAGACCGACTCCATCTCAATGGCGCAGGGCTATGAATCGGTTGAGTTCTCCAGGGGAGCGGTGATGATCGGGGGCGTCGTCGGTGTCTGGCTCCCGAGCGGTGCCGGCTCGACCGTAATCGCCAGCATGTCGTATTCGGAGCGCTCGGCGGCCACCGCGAATTCTCCGCTCGTTTGATCCACCATGCCCACCGGAACCGGCACGTCATCCTCGATCATCCACACCTGATAGACGTGATCGTGGGGCGCCGCGGGCATGTTATGCATGGTCAGCTTGAAGACGCCCGCGACCGGCATGTACTTCAGCTCGCCGGTGGCATTCGGGATCGGCGGATTCATCTGGAGCGCGATCGTCTCGCCTTGGGCGGCATCCTCTCCATCATCGGCCAACAGCATCCGGCCCGCCAGCGCACCGGCCAGCAACGCCAGCAGCACGAGCGCGGCGGTCGCCCAGACGTAGCGGTTCCGGTTCGGCAACGAGCGCCGCTTCGGCGCGGGCGCGTCGTTGGCGCCAGGCATCCGCACCATCGTCGGTACGGCGGTCGGTACGGCGGTCGGGACGGATTCCGGCGCCGTTACGTTTTGCCAGGTACCCCGCAAGGGTGCGGAAGCATTCGACGATGCGCGGACGGCGGTCTCGATCCTGTCCCGCAGTTTTGGCGACGGTAGCCGCGTGTCGAGCGTCACCGGCAGGTTCGCGGCGATCGCCCGGAAGGCCATGAGCTCGGCACGGCATTCCGCGCAGCCGTCGAGGTGGGACCTGAGCAGGGCATGTTCGTCCGCGGTCAGCATCCCGAGCGCCGCCGCCCCGAGAAGTTCCTGAAACGGTTGATGTGGTTGGTCGTCGAACTTCGGTTCCACCCTGGTTACCTTATCGCGAACGGGGGCGACGGTGGTCGTCCTCGGCGGTAGCGAGAGGCGGAAAGGCCTGCTCGCCCGTCGAGATCAGAACCGCTCGCAGTTTCTTCAAACCCAGCCGGAGACGCCCTTTGATCGTCCCGAGGGGAGCATCTTCGCGCTCCGCAATCTCACCGTGAGTCAGGCCGTCGAAGAATGCCAGTTCGATTGCGCGACGCTGATCCCTGGGCAGGGTATCGACTGCTGCCCGCATCTGCTCGCGCGTGAGGGTGGCAGATACGTCACCCCACACATCCGGAACGGAGAGAAGGTCATCGACATCGTCGATCGGGACATGCGGAGGACGTCGGTCGAGGTCCCGCCGACGATAGTCGATGGAGCGGTTGTGGACGATTGTCATCAGCCAGCCGCGGACGTTGCCGCCGCGCGTCACGTCGAACGTGTTCGCCCGGTTCCAGACTTGCAGAAAGGCATCCTGCACCACCTCTTCGGCGAGGGAGGGGTCCCCCACGATTCGGTAGGCCAAGGCAAACGACAACCGGCCGTACCGGTCATACATCGCCATCAATGCTTCAGCCTCCTGGCGAGCGATCGCCAGGATCAGGTCACCGTCTTCGTGTCCGGTCACCAGGGTGAAGGCCTCTCCACTACTCTCTACAACGTGATGCTTCACGGCATTGGATCATATTTCGCTGGTCGGTGGCCAGTAGCGGCATCCGGATCATGCACAACTGGTAGCAGATGGCTTCGGCGGGGAGTGTCCAGCCCGCGCGTCGGACTCGCTCAGAAAATCTCGGGTTCGGCGACGCGATCGTGATCACCTCCGATCGTTTCTCCGATTGCGGCGGCCACGACGACCAGCGTACAGGCAACGCTGAGCTGGAGTGGCGAAAAGCGGGAACCCGCGAGCCCGAGAAGGGCGAGAACCGCGATCGCGGCGACGCTCGGGCGCTGAAGCGTCCGGGAAACCATCCACTGAAACAGGACGTATCCCGCCAGGAACAAGGCGATGCCGCCGGTCAGGACCACGATCGTGGCGGTATCGATGTGTCCACTCGGGTGGGCGATGACCAGCTCGTCGGCGACCGCAACGACGATCACCCCGGCGACCAGTGGCAGATGGCCGTAGGTGTAGATCGATCGTGCCAGGCGACCGGGGTCGAGCGACGAGACGATCTCGTTCGTGCCGGCCTCCGAACCCCGGTGAAAGTAGATCCACCACAGGGCGACGCTTCCAAGGAACGACGCCCCGAAGGCCACGACCGTCACCACGGCTGCGTCGAGATCCCCGAACGTCGCTCCCGTAATGATGATCGACTCGCCCAGCGCAAGGATCAGGAAAAGCTGGCAGCGCTCCGCGAGGTGACGCCCGTTGACGCTCCAGTCGGCGGTCGCCGATCTGCCCAGGCCGGGAACCCAGTAGGTCAGGAGCGGCCCGGCGAGATCGATCGCGAGCGCGGCGATCCAGACAGCGGTCCGGAGCCAACCGCTGGCGACCCCGCCCGCGATCCAGACGATCCCGGCCAACGTGCACCAGATCAGGATGCGCACAAAGTTCAAGACCGACGAATGACGGGTGCCGGCGAAGAATAGGATGCCGAGCGGGCGACCGATATGGATGGTGGCATAGGAGAACGCGAAGATCAGCCCGCGATCGTCGAAGGCCGCCGGGATCGCCGACGACATGATCAGGCTGACGAACATGATGCCGATCAGCAACAACCGCACAGGGAGCCGGTAGGGATCGAACCGGTTCGTCATCCACGTCGTGTACATCCACGACCACCAAACGGCCGCGAGCAGGATCGCGGTCTGGAAGGCACCCTGGAGCGTGAGGTGGTCGAGCAGCAGGTGCGAGAGCTGGGTGATCGCGAACACGAACACGAGATCGAAGAACAGCTCGAAGTACCTGACCCGCTGCTCGTTTCCGTCCCGCCGTCGCAACAGTTGCTCTCGATCGACACCGGACATCGGACGCACTCCTGTCGCGGATTAACACGGGGGATGGGCATGGCTGTCTCAATCCGTCTGCTCGCCGGGCAGATCGCCTGTTGCGGCGCCCGCGTGTCAGCCGGGCAGCCGTTCGCCGACGGCGATCGCGACGCGACCGACGGATGGATTCACCCTAGCGATCCGCAGGGCTGATGTCTACTCCGGAACCGGTCGCGTGAGCTGCCGGTTCGGCCAGGCAGGTCAGGCCGGGTATGTCGGCCAGGGACAGGTGGAGTCAGGCGGGAATCAGGGAAATCATGGGGTCGATCCGGAACGACAGGCGCTCGTGCGCTTCGCGCAGCGCGGCTTCGGCCAGCGCTGGCGTGGAGGCCCGCGCGAAGATGAACCCGAGATAGCTCTCGCCCTCGGGCAGCGGCACGATCGGCTGGTTGAGCGGCGCCGTGATCTCGATGCCGGTCACCCCGCCGACGGCCAGGGCATCGTCAATCCCGTCGACGCGGCGGAGGATCCCGCCCTTCGGAATCGGGATCATCATCACCCCCGCCGCCTCCGGGCCGCGCTCTGTCCGGCCCAACGGTAGCCCGGCGGCATGGCGCAGGATCAGCTCTTCGAGGTTCACCCCCGCGCCGAACTCGAGCACGCTCGAACACAGACCGCCGATCGAACGCCCGGCCAGCTCGATGAGCCAGAGCTCGCCCCGTGCCAGGTCGATCCGGAGTTCGGCGTGCACTGGGCCATTCCGCAACCCGATCGCCGCCGCCGCTTCGGCCGTTCGCCTGCTGATCGCCGACTGCACGTCTCCCGCCAACCGTGATGGGGTGACATAGATCGT
>CADCWJ010000504.1 GCA_902806365.1 uncultured Thermomicrobiales bacterium | reverse complement strand
GGCGCTGGCGATCCCGATGCCAGTTTTTCGCGCTAACTGCCCTCGGGCTCCGCCTCGACGGGCACGAACACATGCTCGGCATTCCCTGGCGACAGGATCAGCATGCCTCGCATCGGCACCTTCCCCGACATGCGGGCGGTGTGCACCGTGCCCCGTGGGATATATACGAAAGTGCCAGGCCCAGCGATCACCTCCCGGTCACCAATCTGAAACGTGATCTCGCCCTCAGCAATGTAGAACCCCCCGTCGGTGTAAGGGTGCTGGTGGAGCGGTGGAACCGGCGTGTCAGTGGGAACCACACCCACCAGAGCCACATAGGCATCGGCAGTGTGGTTCGCGCCCAGGGTGATCGGCCCGCGAGCAATTTCGGCAACGGGCCCTCCAGGATGAGCAGTGATGATAATCGCGCCATTGATGGTGTCCATACGGTCTCCTGTCCAACGTTGTGTGATGGTGTGCGATTGGTCGGTCAGTGTCCTAGCCCCGCGGGATCCTGGCTCAGGCTTCGGATTGGGATCGGGCGTGGATCCCGGCGGCAGCCCGGAGGGCCCATTCGATCCACATGTGCCGGAGCGAACCATGCTCGCCGGCAAAGTGAACCGGGCCTTCGAGTGCCACGACGCGGGAATGCAACGCGGCCTGCTGGCCCGGTCGGAACAGGCAGAAGCCGCCGCGTTGCACAGTCGTGCCGGCTTAGTCCTGCGGGGTCGCCTGACGCTCGTCGATCGACTCGATCATCGTCCCGACCATGACGGCATCCTCCTCGCCGTCGTTGCGGATCTCGCCACCGATGTTCGCCGGGAAGAGCGTCGAGTCTCCAGCTTCCATGGTGAACTCCTCGCCAGCCGCAACCTGTTCGAAGTCGTCGGGACCCGGCTCGGCGTTGGCAGGAAGATGGAGGACCGTCAGCGGGGCGTCGACCGTCACCGTAATTACGCCGGTCTCGACGGTGAAGACCGAAAGCGACAGATCGCTCGGATCGGAGGGAAGGACGGCCCCAGGTGCCAGATCGATGCGCACAAGATAGATCCCGGCCGGGGCGGTCGGCAGGGTGTCGGTCTCACCGCCCCCCAGGAACGTGAACGAGATGCCTTCCAGTCCCTCTTCCTCGGCCGGCGGCGTGGCCTCCTGAGCGGTGGCGGTCAGGCCCCCACTGAGCAGGATGGTCCCGAGCACCATGACGACCGACAGCAAGCACACGGTGATTCGGCGCATATCGTTTCCTCCCGTAAATACGCGAACGTGCCAATACGACGAGGTTAGATGTGAGTGATTCCCGGCACGAGAGATCGGAATCCTGATTGACAGGGAGCTATCTTCCCGGCACACCGGGAGGTGCCAATTGCAGCGCGCCCTCGTCGTGACCCCCTGCGCCCGGAAGTCGTCATCCCGACTGCACCTGAACCGTCCAGGGCCGAGCACGTCGTCGTCTTCAACCAGGCCATGAGCCGGGCCGTGGTCGCTCTGCGCGTCCTGTGCGTTCGATCTCTTCTGGCCGACCGGTCAACCGCGTCGGCGCTGGCGGACCGCTCCAACGAAGCTGCCGGGCATCTCGCCGAGGAACTTTTCATGTTTCGTCACCGGGATGAACGTATGCCCGTACCGGGACGCACAAGGGCTCTTGACTGACCGGTAGCGCCGCTGATGTGGTGCGCCGTTCACCACATCCATCCCTCCGCGCCACGCGAGCTACCGGAGCCGGTCCTTCAGGAACGGGATTTCCCGAAGGGACGGGAACGTGCTCCCTGTCACCCGGGAACTGGGTGTGGCTAGTCTTGTGCTGACGCATGCAGCCGGCGCCTTGGCGCTACCGCGCAGCCTGCATCCTGCCCTTCGGCACCGGCTTTCCCTGCCCTGAGGCCGGGATGTATGTATTCTTCGACCACACGTGGCCCCTGGGGACCTTGAGACAACTCTCGTTATTGACGCCAGGCCTATCCTGGTTTGCGCCGGCATCCTCCTGGAGGACCTCCATGCGGTTCCTCGCCGTCCCCCGTGAACGTCTCCCCTACCTCGCAACCTGGCTGCTGGTGCTGGGCCTGGTAATCGGCGTCAATGCCGTTGCGTTCCCCCCGAGCTACGACGCGGCCGTAAATCTGAAGGACATCCCTGTCGCGGACCGGGACGACCTCAGGCGTGCGCTGGATGCGTTGCACCTGAACCCGACGCACCTGGCCTGGTACTGGATTGTCATCGGCGTGATAACAAACATCATCTACGTGGCGATGGGCTTCCTGTTGGTGAAACGGGGCCAACCGGCGGGCTTTTCAACCTGTCTCGCCATCGTCATGTTGGCGACCGCCACCGCAATCTACGCGTCGGGCATCCCCGAGACCAATCCCGGCCGGCCCGTGCTTCGTGCACTCATCCTTGCGCTGACGATCATCGCCGTGAGCGGGCTGTTGATCCTTCCCCTTGTCTTCCCGGACGGTCGGTTCGTCCCGCGCTGGACCGGCGTGGTCGCGCTCTATCTCGCCGTCTCGTTTGTGCTGCTTTGGGACATGACCGGGTTCATGGACTCCGTGGTGTTCGAGGTCGCCACCACCTTCCTGCTGGTGTCCATTCTTGTTGGCGCTCCCATCTACCGTTATCGCCGCGTGTCTACTCCGGAACAGCGCCGGCAGACGCGATGGGCCGTGCTCGGCTTCGTCATCGGCCTGCCCGCCTTCTTTGCGGGAGACGCGATGATGCGCAATATCGACAGCAGTCCGACGGGCATCGCCTTCCTGTTCGGGTTCATGATCCTTGTCCAGATCGGGTTTCACGCCCCGTTCCTTACGATCGGCGCCTCGATTCTCTTCCATCGCCTCTTCGATATTGACGTCATCCTCAGCCGAACCCTCACCTGGCTGGCGATGACCGGGGTCGTGATCGGTACCTACATCGGAATTGTCGTCGGCATCGGCCGGCGGCTCGATACCGAGCGCAATCTAATCCTCTCGCTCCTGGCGACCGGGCTGGTGGCCGTCGCCTTTCAGCCGTTGCGGGCCCGGGTGCAGCGCACGGTCGACCGGTTCGCGTTTGGGGAGCGCGACGATCCCTACGCGGTCCTCTCCCGGCTTGGGCACCGGATCGAGGACACCCTGGGCGCGGCCGACCTGTTGCCGCAGATCGTCCGAACCACGGCCGAAGCGCTGCGCCTGCCCTATGCGGCCATTTTCCTCGATCGTGCCGGCGGTCCCGAGCTGGTTGCCGTGACCGGCACCGCGTCGAGGTCGACGCTGCGCCTGCCGCTCACATACCAGGGCCAGCCACTTGGTGCGCTGGAGGTGGCCCAGCGATCGCCGGGCGATGCGTTCAGCGCCGCGGATCGGCGGCTGCTGGAAGACCTCGCTCGACAGATCGGGATTGCGGCCCACACCGTGACTCTGGCCGATGAGCTCCAGCGCTCCCGGGAGGCGATCATTACCTCGCGAGAAGAGGAGCGTCGTCGCCTGCGGCGCGATCTGCACGACGGACTCGGCGCCCAGCTTGCCGCCCTGGCCATGCAGACCGGCACGATCCGGTCGCGCCTCCATCGCGACCCCGGGGCTGCCGAGCGTGACCTCATCGAACTTCGCGATGAACTCAAGACCGCGATTGATGACGTCCGGCGACTGGTGCATGGCCTGCGCCCGCCGGCCCTGGACGAGCTGGGCCTGGCTGGGGCGGTCCGTGCCCGGCTTGACCGGATCGGCGGTCACTCCAACTCAGATGAACCAGGGCTCCAGGTCCGGCTTGAGGTCCAGGAGCCACTGCCCGTTTTGCCTGCGGCTGTCGAGGTGGCGGCGTTGCGCATCGTCGACGAGGCGATCGCCAATGCCGTGCGACATGCCAGGGCGCGCGCGGTGACGGTGAGCATGGAGATCGTTTTCGGGAGCCTGGCGATCACAGTGGAGGACGACGGCGCAGGCTTTGACGTTTCTCACGTCGAGCCCGGGATTGGCCTTCAGTCGATGCGGGATCGCGCCCGGGAACTGGGAGGCACGTGGGCGATCACGACAGGCGACGGCCGGACCGGAACTGTGGTGCACGCCGCGTTGCCGATAGCGGGAGAGCCGAGTTGAGCGGAGATACCACCCCGATCAGGATCGTGATCGTCGAAGACCATCCCCTCTATCGCAAGGGATTGCGCACGATGATCGACAACGTGCCGCGGTTCACCCTTGCCGGCGAGGCGGCCGATGGCCTCACGGCGGTGGAACTGGTGCTCGAGACCCGGCCGGATGTGGTGTTGATGGACCTCCAGCTCCCAGGCCAGGGCGGGATCGCGGCGATCCGGGAGATCAGCGTCGCCATTCCCGAGGTCCGTATTCTGGTTATCACGCTGTACGAAGACGACGATTCCGTGTTTGCCGCCCTGCGTGCGGGGGCCCGCGGATACATCCTGAAGGACAGCGACGAGGACGACATGGTGCGGGCCATTCGCGCGATCGCCGCAGGCGAGTCACTCTTCAGCCCAACCGTCGCCAGCCGTCTCCTTGCCTCGTTCACCCACGTTCGACCAATGGCGCCCTCTCCATTTCCCACGCTCACCGAGCGCGAGCGGGACATTTTGCACCTGATGGCACAGGGCCGGTCCAACACGGCGATTGCCGACGAACTGTACCTGAGTGTCAAAACCGTCGCCAACAATGTCAGCAACATCTTCGGCAAGCTCCGGGTCGCCGATCGGTCAGAGGCCATCGTGCGTGCCCGCGAGGCCGGGCTCGGTGCCTGATCAAATCACGGTCGGGAGCAGGCACCCGCAGTTTCGACGCCGCCCAGAAGACCGGCGATCGTGAGGCCGGCACACACCTCACACGCAGCGACCCGCCGGACAGATTGCCCGGCGGGTCGTTTCAACTCAGCTTCGATTGACGTAGCCGTGACCTAGTCGGCCGCGCGCCCCGGAGAGGCTGCCGCAGCGGTTGCCGCGGCGACCGACGGCGCCGCACCCGGGTCGGCCAGCCGTCGCTGGACCAGTTCCGGCCGCGGCAGCTTGACGTTCTTCGCCAGCTTCAGCCAGACCAGGAACCGGATCGTCAGCGCCGTCGCGTCGAACTGGCGCCAGCTCATCCCGTGATAGGCCATCGCCGGGAAGGCGTGGTGGTTATTGTGCCAGCCCTCGCCGAACGTCAGCAGCGCGACGATCCAGTTGTTGCGGCTCTCGTCCTTGGTGTCGAACGGTCGCGCCCCAAAGGCGTGGCAGATCGAGTTGACGGCGAACGTCGCGTGGTTCAGGAACGCGATCCGGACCAGCCCACCCCAGAGAAAGCCGGACCAGCCGGCGATCAGGTACGGGATCACCAGACCGAGCACGAGCCAGAGCACCGTCGTCTTGTCGATGAAGGCCGTCAGC
>CADCWJ010000503.1 GCA_902806365.1 uncultured Thermomicrobiales bacterium | reverse complement strand
TCTACGGTCTGAGCGACGAGTGGCATCAATCGTTCGTCCCCGGGCGTGATGCGTCGGGGTTCGACCTCGCGATCGATGCCCTTGGCGCCTGCCTTGGGCTCGGGGTCGTACGCTTCGTGTCGCGGTCGCGTTGCCAGCGTGGGGAGAGCGAGCGGAGATGGAACAGCGGGTCGCCGAATGGGTAGATCGGCAACTGGGAATCAGGTCGCTGGAGATCGTTCCCGTCTCCGCCGGGCTCGGTGACACGGAGCTGTGGCGCGTCCGCCGGGCTGGCGGGGAGGGTGATCTGCTGATCCGGCGCTTTGCCGCCGGGGCCGACGTCATGGCCCGGCGCGAGCGGCTGGCGATGCAGGCCGCCCGGGCGGGTGGGGTCCCGGTGCCCGAGGTGCTGGCGTTCGACATGCTCGACGGGCGCCCCGTGTTGGTCACCGCCTGGTGCGACGGGCTGCCGGCGATCGAGGTACTCGAATCCTCGCCCGGCGACGCGCGCCGGGTCGGGACGCTCCTGGGAGAAGCGCTCGGCCGGATCCATCTGGTGCCAGCGCCCGATGGGCTGGCTCCGGCAGATGCCTCCAGCGTTGGCCCCAGCAGTGCCTGGATCGCTCGGGGTGGGCCGGCGCTCGCTCCGCTGCGGGCGACGCTGGATGCGGTGCCGAACGCCAACCGGCTGCTGCACCTCGACTACCACCCGCACAACGTGCTGATGACACCCGCCAGGGTCGAGGGCGTGATCGACTGGGCGAACACGCTGCCCGGTCCGCCGCACATGGATCTGGCGCGTTCACGAGCGATCCTGACCTGCGCCGCGGTGGGCATGGAGATGCCGCCAGCGCGGCTCGACCTCCTCCGCCGGTTCGCCGCTGGCCTGGCCGAGGGACACGCGCGGGTGGCCGGGCCGGATCCGCACCCGGCGCTCTCGGCGGCCTGGGGGATGGCGATGACGGTCGACGACCTGGCCGGGCATCTGGGCAAACCGGGGAGTTGGGTGACCCCGCCCCTGCTCGACACCCTCCGCCAGGAGCGCGACACCCTGATCGCCGCCGCCCTGGCCGACGTGCGGTGACACGCCGCATTCGTCCGCTCTCTCCGATATTTGCAGGAGCCATCTGGACGGAGGACTGCACGCTCTAATCTTCTCCGTGCTCGTCCCAAAAACGATTAGGCAATCTTGTGGTCTCCCGCAGTCGGAAACCTGGAGACGACGAGAGCATCGTTCGCCAGGATGCGCAAGGATTCCTCAAGAGGCAGCATTTCGATGGTGAATCACCTCGAAAACGGCTTGCAACGCGCTCGACTGAGCACCGTTCGCAAG
>CADCWJ010000502.1 GCA_902806365.1 uncultured Thermomicrobiales bacterium | reverse complement strand
TGGCAAACGGCGGCGTTACCAACGTCAACATCAACAATACCGGTGCTGTTACGATCGACGGCGCTGCTTTTGGCCTAGGTGTCTCGACTTTCGTTAACGGTAACGTCACCACCGCTTCGGGTGGGCCAATCACCGTCACCGCCGGCCGGGCGACAGGTATCTTCTCGCAGTCGATCGCGGCGAATGGCAATGTTGTTGTCACCTCCACGGGAGCGGTGCAGGCCAACAGCACGGCGGACGGCATCGATGACCAGACGGGCGGCGTCTTCACCATCGCGGATGACGGCAGCACCACGATCGATGTGACCAGTGTCGCGACGACAGGTGCCGGCACTCCCGGCATCTCGGCCGCGAGCGATCAAGGTACGATCACGATCCGCAGCGGGACCATCACCACAAATGGCGACACCAGCGACGGTATCCTTGCTGAAAGCGCAACTGGCGCGATTGCGATCACGAGCGGCAGCATCACTGCGACCGGCGAGCGCTCGTCCGGCATCGAGGCTTTTTCGGCGGGTGCGGTATCCGTCAATAGCGGCACCATCTCCACCTTGAATGGCGACGGCATCGACGCCCAGACCGGAAGCGGCGCCCTCACGATTACGAGCGGCACAATCGCGACCGGTGCCGGTGGCGGAGTAGGCATCGACGCGAGCACGCTCTCGGGCAACATACAGATCACGAGCGGCACGGTTACGACATCTGGCGGCGGCTCCGAGGCCATCATCGCGGAAAGCGATACCGGCACCATTCTCATTGCGAGCGGCACCGTCGCCACCACGGGCAGCGGAGCCGACGGCATCCTCGCTGAAAGCGGCACCGGCACCATCACGATCACGAGCACACAGATTTCAACGACCGGCGAAGAGGCGTTGGGCATCATCGCCGCGGCAGGCGGAAACGTATCGATCACGAGCGGCTCGGTGCGAACTAGCGGGGATTTCAGCACCGCGATCGATGCATCCAGCCAGAACGGGTCGGTTACCGTCGCCAGCACCGGAGCCATTGCGACAACTGGCGCCGCCGCAGACGGCATCCTGGCCGAAGCAGCTGCCGGAGCTGTCAACATCACCAACTCGGGCTCCATCACGACCGCGGGTGCCGACAGCTTCGGCATCTTCGCGCTTGGCAGCACAGGCGCGACGATTGCGGGCCGTGGCTCGGTCACGACAACCGGGCGGGACGCGATCGGCGTCGTGGCTTTCACCGACAGGGGCAACGTCTCGGTGACCACCGGCGCCGTCTCCACGGCTGGAGCGGATGCGGGAGGGATCGTCGCGGTCAGCGCGGCGGGCAATGTCACGGTTGACGCAACATCGGTCGCGACCCGCGGTGCGGATGCCGTGGGCATCATCGCCGCCGGCGAGACTGGCGCGACGGTCACCGCGGGTACGGTCACGACCAGGGGTACCAACAGCAGCGGCATCGTGGCCGGGGCCAATGGCCCGGTTACGGTGACGGCGCAGAACGTCGCTGTCTCGGGCCTGGGTGGCCTCGGCATCGCCGCAGCCGGACGAGGCGCGGTGACCGTCAACAGCGGCAACGCCTCCGCCATCGATCAGACTGCAATCCTTGCGACGAGTGAACGAGGCGCTGTGACGGTGACGATCACCGGCGCCACGACCTCCGCGCAGGCTGATGCCGTCACGGTTGAGGCGGCGACCACCGCCACGGTGGATGTGCGAGCGGGGGGATCGGTGCGCGGCGGACAGGACGGCATCCGGGTGGGCGCGGTCACTGGCACCACCATCACCAACGCCGGAACGATCAGCGCAGTCAACGGCGCCGCCATCCGTGTCGTCGGCGGCCCTGCAACCATCACCAACTCGGGCACGATCACCGGCGGGATCATTCTGACCGGAGGAAACGACGTGCTGACCAACAGCGGCACGATCAACAATAGCGCCGGTATTCAGTTCGGCGCGGGGAATGACACCCTCACGAACAGCGGCACGGTCAGCGGCGCCGGGGCTATCGACTTCGGGTCCGGAAACGACACGCTGACCAACAGCGGCGCGTTCACTGCCGCAGGGAACATCAGCTTCGGTGACGGGAACGACACGCTGACCAACAGCGGAACGTTCAATTCCAGGGCAAACATCAGCTTCGGCGACGGCAACGACAGCGTCACCAACAGTGGCACGTTCAACGCCGCTTCGAACCT
>CADCWJ010000501.1 GCA_902806365.1 uncultured Thermomicrobiales bacterium | reverse complement strand
GCGGGATCACCACGGAAGCCGGGATCGGATGAGCCGGGAAGGACGGCCTTGCCGGGAAAGGCGATCTCGTGGTCGCGGCTGTACGCACGGTACGTGCTGGTGCCGGAACCCTGGTTGCCGGTCCAGGTGATCGTCGCGGGGTAGGTGTGCCGCTTGTCTCTGCCTGCCATCGGGGTGCTGCCTCCATCGGTCCTGCCGCGAGTCTCCTTCCCCCACGGTATCACGCTCCCAGACGATTGTCGGTCGAACCGGTGCACTGCTTCGGCGAGACGTTCTGGTCTTCTCGCGATGACCGTTGGACGAGAGCGCTGCCCTCCGGAACCGCCCCACCTTTCAGCATGGGCCAGAGGCCGGCGCTGGCGTAGTAGACGTTGGTAAGGACCTGCATGATGAGCCACGTGCCGATGAGCAGGGCTGTCGAATACGCTGGGACGGTCTGGACCGGAAGGGTGTATGCCAGGACGACGCGGAGGACAGCGTCGAGCAGGGTGGCAATGCCCCACATCACACTGGAGACGCGCCAGATTCTCCGGAAGCCGGGAGATTCCTCCCACAGCTGATCCCAGGGACGCGTGGAGAAACGACGGCGTCCCTCGAGCAGGGGGCGGGCGAACTGGTACGCGAGCGGGCGCTCGGCGTGAGTGCTGAGCAGGAACCAGGCGCCGACCGTGGCTGTCAGGAGAGACTCCTTGGCCAGCAGGAAGCGTTCGCTGCCGGCCAGGAAGCTGAGCGCCAGGGCGGCGAGCGACAGCACCGTCCAGAGCGAGACGCGGCCAGCACCGCCCCGAAGCAGCGAGACGACCGTACCTATCGACGAGGCCACCGCCGATGCAATCAGCGCGACGTAGAGACTGACACCCGCCGTCGTAAGGGCGTAGAAGAGCGCGAGCGGGGCGATGAAATCGACGGCAAACAGGAGGACTCGTCGCCCGGTTCGACGTCGCGATGTCGCGGGTGAGACGGAGAGGTCCGAAGTGGTGCTCATCGGCTGTCTATACCTCTCGCGCAGTCGCGAGCGTAAAGAGGAAGACGAGCTCGTCCGCCCAGGCGTCGAGATCGAGGGTGGGATCGGTCTGCTGGACGAACGGGATGCCGTCGATCGCCCGCTGGATGGTGGTCGCCATCACGCGGATATCGAAGTCGCGGAACTCGCCCGTCTCCTGACCCCAAACGAGGATCCGCTCGATCCCGGAGAGGGCGGATTGCTCGCTCGCTCCATCCCAGGAGAGCCCGCCGCTCATGAAGATGTCCAGCAGGGCTCGCATCCGCTCCGGATGATCGCGCATAAAACCGACGGTGCCCCGGATGTAGGTTGCGAGTGCCGCGGTCGGGGTTGTGGCGGATTGCATGAGGACATGCATGTGCTGGCCGATGTCGCGGATGACCCCTGTCGCGACTTCGGTCATCAGGTCGTGCTTGCTGGCGAAGT
>CADCWJ010000500.1 GCA_902806365.1 uncultured Thermomicrobiales bacterium | reverse complement strand
CACGACGCGGGGCACACGCGAACCAACGGCATCACGCTTCCGTCCTTTCTGAAAGGTTTCCTGCCTGTGCACGTGCTCAATTATCTTTCGTTCGGTCTGACCGCAATCGGCGTCGTCATGGCTGCCGCCGCCTGGGTTCTGGATCTCGACCAGGTGTTCATCCTGGGCGGTGTGCTCCTCGCGTGGGCGGGAGTCGTGAAGATCGCGGCAGTCGCAATCTGGACGCGCGTGGCGATGATCGGAACCGACGACCATAGACCCGTGTCCGGGCACTGAACCCGAACGCTTGTAGCGGCCCTTTGAGTCGATCCAAAACTCGTCATATCTTGCCGGAGGACCTCGATCCCGCGCCATCCCAACACGTCGCTGACGTACTCATCTCCTGGACGGAGCACCACGATGACCCAGTACGACGATGATGACGATCGACGCGCCAGAATTCGCCAGTCCCGGCAGGTTCTCGCAGGGGACATGATCCGGCCGTCGCCCGATCCCTGGATGAACGGCGGGGGGGCGGTTCGGCTCAGCTCGCTGCAGCGCAACTATCTCGTCTCACTCGTCCTGCTTCTGGTCGTCGGTCTCATTCTCGCCTACATCATGGGACTCGGCGTCGCCAGCATTGTCCTCTTCGTGGTCGCGCTTGGCCTGATCGCCTCCTGGCTCGTCTTCTGAGTGATCTATTGCCAGCCGGCGATAAGTTGATCCGGCGTTCGCCTTGGCCGTCGCTTCGGCGCGGCGGCGGCCCGGCCGACCGGAAACATGGCCTGTGGCTCAAGACCCGAATCGATGTCGAGCGCCGCGCGCACCACGTCCGGACAAAAAAGCGGCCCGCACATCCACCCCGAATCGAGCCCTTGCGCGTGGAGCGCGAGAAGGAAGTTCTGCGCCGCCGTGCCCAGACTCTGCACCGCCATCAGGGTCTCGGCCCGCGTCCGCTCCACGTCCGGGTACGGTTGAGCGTCGCCCAGAAAGAGGCAGAGCACGACAACGAACGGCGCACGGGTCAGGCGTTCCCTGCTCCGTTGCAGCCGGGTTTCCACCAGTTCGGGCGACTGACCGTCGAGCAGGAGCTGTTCCCTCCACGTCGACGCCATGGCGCCGGCGAGGCGCTCCCGCGCGGCCGCAGATTCCAGGACGACGAAACGCCACGGCTGCGTGCCGTGTGGAGACGGCGCCCACCCCGCCGCCTCGATCGCGTTCCGGATCAGTTCACCAGGAACCGGATCCCGGGCAAACGCCCGCACCGACGATCGGTCCCTGATCACATCGAACAACTGCCGCGAACGGCTCGGCAGATCGGTCATCTTCCGCCGTCGGTCGCGATGACGTACTCGTCGCCACGCGGTGCCCACGACGCCGCCTCCGGCATCACACCATAGGCTGACGCCAGGTTCCAAAGGAAAATTGCCGGTGGATCCTCATACATGACCCGTGAGAGGTCGCAGTAGAGCGCCGCCCGCTCTCGACGATCCACCTCGACAGCGGCCCCGGCGATCAAACGGTCAACATCTTCATTCCGATAGCGCGAGAGAAATCCGCTGCTCGCGAAGACCAGGCTGAGCAACGTGTGCGGATCGTAGAGCGGGCTCCACGTAGCCAACCGCAAGGGAGGACTCGACGGATCGGCCCAGGTCTCATTGAAGCTGGCATACTCGGTGGCGACGATCCGGATCCGTATCCCTACCTCGCCAAGCTGCGCCGCGATCGCCTCGGCGACATCCGCCCGCCCGCCGGCCGAGAGTTGGAGTTCGGTCTCGAAACCGTCGGGGAGATCCGCCTCGGCGAGCAGTGATCTCGCGCGGTCCGGGTCGTACGCGAAGGGTGTCAGGGCCTCGTTGAACGCGATCGACCGCTCGTCCGGAAAGAGTGACGCCAGGCGTCGGGATGCGGGCGACACGAGAGCATTGGCGATCGCCTGCACATCGACCGCGTGGTTGAGCGCCAGACGTACCCGTGGATCGGTGAACGGCTCGACATCGGTAGCAATCCGGATCCAGGCCGAGCCCACAATCGGTGACTCGACGATTTGCGCACCCGCCCGTTCGATCGCCTCGATCTGATCCATCGGGAGGTCGGTCACGATCTGCGCCGCACCGGACGCCAGGTCCGCCACCCGCGTGCTTGCCTCCGGCACGAATCGATACGACACCCGATCCGCGATCGCGCGCCCCTTGAGGCTGTCGGCGGGATACGAATCGTTGCGCACGAGCATGATGCTGGTCCCCGGCTCATACTCCTCGAACCGATACGGCCCGGTCCCGACCGGTGCGGTGGCCGCCGTCTCCGCGCTGAAACCCTCCGGCACCAGCACGAGCCAGACTGCGATCTGGGCAGGCAACCACGGCGCGGGCGCCTCGCAGACGAGTCGTGCCGTCAGTTCGTCGACGATGTCCACCCTTGTGATGACGCGAAACAGGTCAACCACAAACGACGCAGAGCCCTGAATGTACGCGACCGCCCGTTCCACCGCCGCCGAGGTCACCGGGGATCCATCGTGAAACGTCAGCCCCTTCCGCAGCGCGATCTCGAACGTCACATCATCGACGGCCTCGAACCGTTCCGCCGCCAGCGGCTGGAGCGATCCATCCGCGGCGAACCCGATTGGCCCATCGTAGATGGAATGCACTGCCGACCACTCGCGCGGTGAGTACGCGAGTGCCGGATCGATCGACGGGAGCGGTCCGGGCAAGTCGATCACCAGCTCGGGGATCAGGGGCATGGGCGTGGCGGACTGACCAGCCAGCGTGCCGTTCTTCCCTCCCCGGATCGTCGCTGCAATAGCGGCCGCACCGAATCCGCCGGCGAAGCGCCGCCGGTCGATCAACGGCTGCCTGCGAACTGCTTCGCTACTCACGTTGCATCCTCCGTTGCCTGGGTTGGAATAACGTACTCGTCACCGCGTGGTACCCACGACCCGGGCACATTCTTGACCCCGTAGGTCGATGTCAGATTCCAGAGGAACACCGCTGGCGGCGCTTCCTGGAAACGGCGGCCGAGCTCCTGGTAGACCGCCGCCCGGGCATCGGGAGCCGGCTCGGTCGCTCCGCCGCGGATGAGTTCGTCGGCAACGTCGTCACGGTGCCGGGAGAGCGGGCCGCTGCTGGCGAACATCAAGCTAAGCAACGTGTGCGGGTCGAACACCGGCCGCCAGCTTACGAACCTGAGCGGGGCCGATTCCGGGTCCTGCCAGGAGCCGTTGAAGGTCGCCAGCTCCACCGACTCCAGCGTTACCGTGATCCCGACCTCCGCGAGCTGGGCCGCGATCACCTGAAGGACGTCGTCGCGCTCACCACTGGCAAATTCGAGGCGCATCTCGAAACCCGAGGGGAATCCCACTTCGTCCAGCAACGCCCGCGCCCGTGCCGTATCGTAGGCAAACGGCGCCAGACTCGCGTCAAAGCCGAGGGCTCGTCCATCCGGAAAGATCGAGGCCAGCCGGCGCGATTGGCGGCTCACCAGCGCGCTCGTGAGCGCATCGACGTCGACAGCGTGATTCAGCGCGACGCCGACGCGCGGGTCATCGAATGGGGCGATATCGGTCGCCAGCCGAAGGAACGCCGTACCGAGGATTGCCGTTTCGATGACCTGCCCGCCCCCTTCCTCGACCGCCCGGAGCTGGTCCCGCGGGATGCTCGTCACGATATTCGCGCCTCCCGTTCCCAAATCGGCAACCCGCGTCGCCGACTCCGGAACGAACCGGAACCGCGCCGTTTCCGCCAGTGCTACGCCTTTGGGGCTTGGCCAGGTGTAGCCGGGGTTTCGGCGCAGCACGACTTCAGTGCCAGGTTCCAGCGCTTCGAACAGGTAGGGGCCAGAACCCACAGGCGCCCGCGCCAACGACTCCGGGGTGGCATTTTCGGGAAAGAGCACCAGCCACACGGCCAGTTGCGACGGCAGCCACCCGGCTGGTTCCGTTGTGACGATCCGTGCCGTCCGCTCGTCCAGGATCTCCACACGCTCGATGACACCGAAGTTCGCCGCCGCCGGTCCTTCGGAGTTTTGTACATGAGCGATCCCTCGTTCGATCGCGGCGGATGTGACCGGTGTGCCATCGTGAAAGCGCAGGCCGGACCGCAACAACACCTCGTAGGTTGTATCGTTGACGGCCTCGAACGACTCCGCGGCGAGCGGGACAAGTTCGCCGTCATTGCTGAGCAGCAGGAGCGAGTCGTACACGCTATGAATCACCGACCAGTCGCGTGTCGACCTGGCAAGCGCCGGATCGAGATTGTCAGGCCCGCCGGCGAGGTCGATCACGACCTCCTCCGCGACGGAGACCGGCGTTTGCAGAGCGCGGTCGGCCACGGAGATCGGCCCGCTCAGCGGTCCGCCTCCCGCCAGCAGGCCGACCCCGCCGGTGAAGGTGCGACGTGACAAACGGGATTGCGCTTCGGTCATGAAAAACTCCTCTATCATCGTTGCCGCAGCTCGAGAACCAGCCTCGCCGACTGGCTGGTACGCTCCCACCTCTCAGCGCGTCGCCGGGTCGAATACGGACTGCATGCGGTCGGCGGCAAGGTTGAATCCGACCACTGCCAGCGCGATCACGAACCCGGGAAAGAAACTGACCCACCACGCGTCGAAAATCTGGACCTGTCCATCCCGGATCATTCCTCCCAGCGAGATTCGCTCGATCGGCAAACCCAGCCCGAGATACGTCAGCGACGCTTCCCACAGCATTACCGCCGCGATCTGCTGGAACAGCAGGACGATGGCAATCGACTGGATGTTCGGCAAGACATGCTTCAGCATCACCCAGGGCCACCGCGCACCGATCGCGTACGACGCCCGCACGTACTCCGACCGGGCGATCTGGCGGCATTGCAGGCGCACGATTCGGGCGTATGAAATCCATCCGGTAAAGACCAGGATCGCAAGCAGGTTAGGCAGGCTCTGGCCCAGCGTCGCCGTCAACACGATCCCCACCACCACGGTGGGAATTGCCAGGGCAAGCTCGCTGACGAGCGTCGCTGTCGCGTCGACCAACCCGCCGAGCATTCCCGCCAGCAGCCCGAGGGAGATCCCGATCGCCGCCGAGAAGATCGCCGCCGAAACTCCGATTGCGAGCGAAAGCAGGGCTCCGGAGACGATCCGGCTCAGGATGTCCCGCCCCAAACCGTCGGTTCCCAGAGGCCGATCCCACGTTCCATCGAGAAACACTGGCGGCGCGAGACGACCGATCAGATCCTGCGCCTCGGGATCGCCGGCCACGAGCCACCGGCCCGGCAGCGCGATCATCAGGAATGCCGCCAGAGGAAGCAGCGACGGATGCCAGAGGTTGCGCGTCCACCGTCCGGTTGTTCGGGAAACCGAAGACGCCCGGCGATCGCGAGATTTCGGATTCACCGTCGGTTCCGGTAAGGTCAGCTCAGCCATGCGCCGGCGCCATTTCCACGCGCGAACGCTGGCGCGGGTCGACCAGAACCGAGATCAGGTCAACCACGATGTTGGTTACCGACACCAGCACCACGGTCACGATCACAAACGCGTGCAAGACCGGAAGATCGCGCTCTGACGCCGCCTGCAGGGCGAGTCGACCGATCCCCGGATAGGCGAAGACCGACTCGACGACGACCGTACCGCCGACCAGGAACCCGGCCTCCACCCCCACGAATCCCAACGCCGGCAGGGCCGCGTTCGGCAGGATATGGCGTGTCCAGACCGTGCGCTCCCGGAGTCCCTTGCCGCGCGCCGTCGTCACGTACGGCCGCCCCGACCGCTCGAGCATCGAGACCTGGACGATCCGCGCGAGCACCGAGCCTGGATACGCCGCCAGGGTGAACGCTGGCAGCACGATCGACCGCCAGCCATCGTTCCCGGACGCTGGCAGCCAACCGAGCCGCGCCGCGAACAGGAAGATGGCCAGCGTGCCGAGCCAAAAGCTGGGGATGGCCTGCCCGACCATCGAAAATAGGCGGACGCCAATCCGGATCAGTCCTGGCCGCAACACGGCGGATGCAGTGCCGGCCCAGACACCCAGCGTCAGCGAGATCACGATCGCGGCACCGGCGAGCGCGATCGTTGCTGGGAGACGATCCATCACCGCCGAAAGCGCCGGCTGTCGGTCGCGCCACGACTCGCCAAAATCCCCGGACAGCCCACGCCAAACGAAGAGCCCGTATTGCTCGACGAGGGGACGGTTCAGCCCCACTCGAGCCCGAACCTGCTCGCGGACCTCCAGGGAGGATCCAGGCGCGACGAAGCCGTCGATCGGATCGCCCCCGAGATGGATGAGCGCGAACAGAACCGATGACGCCGCGACAATGGTGGTGAACAGAAGGATCAGTCGCCGGAGTGCTGGACGCAGCATCGTTGCCCTGACTGGGCGGGTGGCGAACGTCGAGTAGCTGACGATGACGCGAGGCGAGCCACGCTCACCATCGTCTCGTCAGGCTCCCGTCATCCACCAGCGCCCCCGAACACGCCACCGGGCAACAGAAAGCCCGATGGGCCGGAGGCCCTCGGGCTGGAATTCACGGAGCGGCAACGAGCGCCCACAATGTGGCCGCACGCTGTACGCCTTCTCCCATCCGGACTTTACCGTCGGCTCCGGAGTCTCACCGGATCGTGCGCTCGTGCTCCCACTTGCGCTTGCGGGCTCTACCGCCGGTCAGGACTTGATCGTCATTGCTCGACGACCTCACCAATCCCCGAAGGCTCTTTATGGATTCACGGTACGCAATTGGTGGGTATTCGTCAAGTCGGCCCGACCCCGCCATATGGACGGCCGCGACCGCTATACCCCCAGGGCATCCTTGACCCGGTCGAAGAACCCCCGGCCATTCGGCTGCTGCGTCACTTCCTTGCCCAGGCTGGATGCCAACCGTTCGAACAGCTCCCGCTGATCGTCGGAAAGCTTCTTGGGCACGACGACCTGAATCGTTACCAACTGCTCTCCACGCTCACCGCCGCGGATGTCCGGTACCCCCTTCTGGCGGAGGCGGAACTGCTGGCCGGATTGCGTTCCTGGCGGAATCCGGAATACCACCGGACCGTCGATCGTGTCGATCTCGATTTCGTCACCTAGCGCCGCCTGCGCGATATTGATTCCCACCTGGCTTTGCAGCGTCTTGCCGTGTCGT
>CADCWJ010000499.1 GCA_902806365.1 uncultured Thermomicrobiales bacterium | reverse complement strand
CGCGAACGCGGCCCTTTTCTTCGAATTCCGTGCAAATCCATCGTGATTTTTAACAATGACCCGACAGGCGGCTAGAACGCCGTAGTTTCGTTGCGTAACCTCTTGGTGTGCTTCCGACTCAACGGATCGACCTATCCCCAGAGGTCGCCACGATGCCCTACCACCGGCCCGAGGATACCGACTTCGCCCTCTGGGAACTCGACGTCCTCGATCGCTCCTGCCCCGGCTGTGGCCGGATGATGTACATCTGCGATCACCGATATCGCCGTCTTCATACCCTGCAAGGGCCCGTCGAACTGCTCTGCAAGCTCAACCATTGCCCTGATCCACACTGCCCTGGGCACACCAGGACCGAGAGCCCCGAACTCGAAGCCACCATCGCCCCGCCGCACTGGGCCATCGGCTGGGATGTCTTCTGCTGGATCGGACATCGACGCTGTGCCCGCCACCGGTCGATCCCCCTGATCCGCTCCGAACTGATCGACGCCCATCGGATCAAGCTCTCCGAAGATGCCATCGCCGGATACATCCAGCGCTACCAGGCGATGCTCGCCGCACGTCAGCAAGACCCCGAGGCCCTGCGGCGGCACTACGAAGCGGTCGAGGAGATCATCCTTTCGATCGATGGCCTGCAGCCGGAGAAGGGGCACGAGACCCTCGACGTCGTCCGGGAACTAACCGGCAAGCGGGTCTGGTTCGCCGAGGCGTTGCTCTCGGCCACCGCCGATGAGGTCGGACGGTTGATCGCCCGGGCCAAAGCCTGGGCCGAGCACCTGGACAAGACGGTTGTGCTCTGGATCTCGGACAAGCAGGACGCCTTCGTGACGGCCATCGCAGCGGAGTTCCCGGACGTGCCGCATCGCTACTGCGACAACCATTTCTTGCGAGACGTGGCCAAGCCCGTGCTGGAGGCGGACAGCCACGCCAAGGTCCAGATGCGCAAGAAGGTGCGAGGCCTCAGGGGTGTCGAACGAGCCGTCCTGAAGCATCAGCGTCGATCGACGCCAGACGGCGACGCCTCCGATCCGGCTGCGTCCCTGACCCTGCTGGCCGATCCCGCGACATCGTGTGCCTCGGAGATCGATACGGCCTGCGATGTGGTCCTGGACTATTGCGCGGCGGTGCGTGGCATCCTCAATGACGATCAGGGCGGACCGCTTCATCCGCCGGGGTTACGCATGGCGGAGGCCTTGCAGGAGGTCCGCGACTCGATCCGACGCGACCGGGACGAGCAAAAGGGGGGTTCGCCGAGAAGCAACTCGGACGGTTGGCCGGCTGCATCGACCGGGGCTTGGACCATGTGCGAGCCGAGCACGAGACGCTCCGCGACTACGTCGAAGACCTCCAAGAGGTCGCCGCAACCCTCGAACCCGGACGGGACGCCATCGTGAGGCGTCAGGAGAAGTTCGAGGCGTTGATCGAACGCTTCGAGCGTGCCGGGGATCCGGTTCGCGGCCACATGGCCCGGGTCATGATCGGCTTCCTGGCGGGCCTCTTCGTCGGCGGGGTCCGGTTCGAAGCGATTCGGGACGACCTGGACCTGGAGCGTTGGTTTCGCCTGCCCAAGAGCCACGAACGTCGGATCCACGGTCACCGCCACGCCGGAGTTCGCATCGTCCAGGATGGGCCGACCTTGCTCCTGGCCTTGGATGCCCACGTGGCGCACCCGGAGCCCTTCACCGCCGAGGAGTTGCTGCCCTATCGCACGGCCCGACTTCCGGTCTGCCAACGTCAGGCGTTGAGACGGCGCAAGGTCATGAGGAAGGCACGATCGATGAAGAAACGCCCGCTTCTGCTGGCCGAACTGGAACGCCGTTACCGTGAAACGGCGGATTTCTAGCGACCTGTCGGGCCGTTGAAAAATAAAGGCGGCGTCCCGGCCCCGGCCATTGCCGGGGCCAGGACGACCTTCATCGGATTCGTCCCCGGTCTTTAGACACGCGAACGCCGTTTCCGTCCGCTCGCCTT
>CADCWJ010000498.1 GCA_902806365.1 uncultured Thermomicrobiales bacterium | reverse complement strand
GCCTGCCGGGGATGGGCAAACTGGACCGGCTGACCGTCGATCCAGATCTCGCCGTCATCCGGCTGGTACGCCCCGGAGACGATCTTCATCAGGGTGGACTTGCCCGCGCCGTTCTCGCCCATCAGGGCATGGACCTCACCCGGCATCACCTCGAGCGCAACATCCGAGAGCGCCCGCACGCCTAGGAACGTTTTCGTGATCCCGCGCATGGCGAGGATCGGCACCGGCGAGGCCGGATCGCTCATGGATCTCGCCGGCTCCCGGAATGGCGGTACGGGACCTTCGGTCAACGGTGCACTCGCTTCGGAACGTCACGCTCGGAGACGCCGGCACGCCCGTTGCAGGGGGTCACGGCTTCGCAAATGAGCGCCTGGGGCGGAACGGGTCAGTTCGCTGCTGTCCGATCGTTTGTAGCGCGGGCGTACCCGCCGCGTCAAGCGAGGGAGTGTCGGCAACTCCCGCCGCGGACGCGCCCGGCGGTGGTCAATCGCGTTCGTGGGCTGAACGTATCGCCCGGAGCAAGCCGGGGCCAGCCCCGCAAGGGTCTGGCCGCCCAGCCGACGGAACGTCGAGCGCAACGGTAGGGGCAACCCTGCGTGGTTGCCCGGCCCTATTGCGAAGGATCATCCAGGGACAGCACCATCGTAGGGAGGGCCCCTGTAAGCGGCATCGGTGGCCTCCCGAGGCAAGCATGGAATCCGCCTGCGGAGAAAACCCATCATAGAGGGGGACCATGCAAGCGGCATCGGAGGCCTCCCCTGGCCTGTGAGATCCACACACCACCGAGCGGACACCCCTCGCGCACCGCATGTCATCCCGAGGGAGCGCCCCTCCTATGTCATCCCAGCAGCTGCATCGGAGGGAGCGAAGCGACGAGGAATCTCATGAGGAGGTCCGCAGACCGACGAAACACGTCGGCACGGATGGCCTCTCCGCATGACGGACGGGAACCGGCACCCGGCCAACACCGGGAGGCCACCGGAGCCTCCCCTACGTCGGCACGGTGTGCGAATGTGAGGCGACTCTAGGTGCCCAGCTCCCGAATCCGCAGGTCGGTCGAGCGCCAGTAGCGGTTCATCAGCGAGGCGTGCTCGCCCTGCGACATAAACCGGGGCTGGACGAAATCGACGATCTCGACCCCGCGAACGCGGATGCCGACGACGTTCCCTCCGCGCACTGTGAGGTCGAGGAACGTTCCGGTCCGGGTATCGACGCTGAACATCTGATCGTAGACGAAGTTGCCGATCGAATAGAAGATCGGCTTGTCCTTGTAGATCTCCATGCCCTGGATCGTGTGCGGGTGGCTGGAAAGCACCATCGTCGCCCCGGCATCGATGCAGGCATGGGAAACCTGCACCACCCATTCCCGCGGCGACCAGAGGTATTGCTCGCCCATGTGGAAGAACGGGATCACGACATCGTGCTCGCCGGCGAGCGCGCTGATATCGGCCACGATGGTGTCGAGGACCAACGGGTTCGTGCCCGGGTCCGTGGCGGTCGCGCCGACGTTGACCGGCACGGCCCACTCACCGGGGAAATCGACGTTGGCCGTCACGCCATCGACCCCATAGAGGGCGACCGAGAGCCCGTTGACCTCCGTGACCCACGGCGCGCGGGCTTCGTCCAGGTCGCTGCCCACCCCGAATGACGGGATGCCCGCTTCATCGAGAAACCGCCGTGTGTCGAAGAACGCCTCGATGCCAAACCCCCCGTGGTTATACACCGCGTGATTGTTGGCCATGCTCACGGCGTCGATCCCGGCCATGACAAGACCCTGGAGCGAATCGGGCGGGGTCACGAAGTCGAGCGTGTTGCCGTCGGTCAGCTCCGGCGGCTCGATCGTCTCGGAGACGAAGCACTCGAAGTTGGCGACGGTGACGTCGAACGTGCTGAGAAAGTCCTTGACCTCCAGCATCGGGAACGTGTAATCGCCGTACCTGCGCTGATAGTTGCCGCCGTTGCGGCCAAAGATAATATCCCCGGCGACGCCGATCCTGATTACCGGTTCCGCCTCGGTCGCGGTCGCCAGCAGCGGGTTGACGCCGTCGACCTCCAGCGTGTTGACCCGCGCGTCGATCAGCTCCAGCGGAATGGAAGCAACCGCGCCGGGCGACTTGTCGAGCGCGGCGACCAGCGCGGCGTAGTCGGCGACGGTCTCCGCCGGAGTCGCACCGTCGGGCACGAGCCCGTCGATCGCCACCACGCGGACCGCCAGCGGGATCGGGCAGCCGACCGCACGCCAGTCGGTGACCGCCCCCTGCAGCAGGGCCGGTACCTGGTCGGCGGCGACCCCGGTCAGGGGAACGCGCAACGAGGTCACGAGTGCGCTGCCCTGCGAGGGGGCCGCGGCCTGTGGCGTGGCCGTCGCGACTTGCGGCGTGGAAGCCGCCGGCTGGGCACGGACGGCCGCGCCGTTCGACCCCGGCTTCCCGCCCCCCTTCCCGTCAAGTGCCCGTTCAAGTCCCGATGCACCGATCGCGGCGGCCCCGGCGGCGACGCCCGCCCCGCCGATGATCCCGCGCCGGGTGAT
>CADCWJ010000497.1 GCA_902806365.1 uncultured Thermomicrobiales bacterium | reverse complement strand
CTGAGCCATCGATCTCCATTGCACAGGTAACCGACCGGCTCACGGTATCGACCGCGAGCACGATGCAATAACCCTCGCCGCTTTTCACCCGCTGCCCAAGTCGTGGCAGCCCAAGCTTGAGTCGCCGGAACCGCTCGTCCTCACCTCCGAGCGATACAGCCGAACTCGCCTGACCGGCTTTTTGCGGTGCGCGAGCACGCCTGACCGAACCGATCTCTGGCCCGAATTCGACTACTGGAGCAACCGCACCGTCTAATGACGAGATACCGACCTCATGTGACGAGAGGGCCCCGATTACGTGTCCGGGTGACACCTCTGGCGATCCCCGCCACGCGCCTGGCGCAACCACCACCATCCCTGCACGCACCCCGTTGAGCCCGTCTACCAAAACCCATGTGCCAACCGTCCAGCTTTCCTCGCTGCTTTCACACATTGCTACCAGGGAAGATCCGGGAAAGCGGATGCCAACGAGATGTCTCGACAACTGGTCGTCCATTCCCGCCTCCGGCGCAATCACGCTGACTGGCTCGGCCATGCACTCACCATTGTCTGCAAGGCGAGTCGCGGGCGCACGTTTGCCTCAAGATCGGCAATGCACACATCAATCGATCTCAGGCTGGCGACGACGCTCCGACCAGTGAACCCGTGGTTCGGCCGGGCCCAGTCGACCGTCTCCCGATCGACGCCAACCCGCTCGACGACGTGAAGTATCTCGCGCCATGCCCGCTGCACGGCGAGCAACGCCACGTACACCGCATCACGATCTTTTGCAAAGCCGTCCGCCAGCAGCGTCGCGGTGACGAGCCGCTCGTAGTTGTCAGACGCAATCCATTCACGCGCCCGCGCCCGCGCCTGCTCACGCTCCTCCACCAGCGCCGGATCGTTCGCCGCCGTCAACGCCCACCCGATCGACCCATCGCTGAGCGCCGCGACCTCCCTCGCCCGGGGCGCTTCGACCCCTCGCTCCACGAGCGCCGACTCCACCACCGCGCTCGATGGAATCTGCATCCTGAGCGTCACACAGCGGCTCAGGATTGTTGGGAGCAGCAGGTCCGCATCGGTCGTCAGCAACACAATCACGACGTAGGACGG
>CADCWJ010000496.1 GCA_902806365.1 uncultured Thermomicrobiales bacterium | reverse complement strand
TCGAGCCCCTGGCCGATCAGCGTCGAGCTGATCGTCCGCGTCCACAGCCAGCGGCCCTCGGTCAGCACCTTGAGCCGGGCCAGGACGTAGGAGTTCGCGAACTCGCCGACCAGGTAGGCGCAGAGCGATGCCACCAGCAACCGGGGAGTGGCGTCAAAGATCCGGCTCCAGGCGGCACCGCCGTCCCAGGATGCTTCGGCCGGGAGTGCCCCCGCCAACTGGTACGTCCCGACCGCAAGCGCGTTGCAGACGAACCCGAGCCAGATCACCCGGCGCGCCGCCGCGTAGCCATACACTTCGGTCAGCACGTCGCCGACGATGTAGGCGACCGGAAAGGTCAGCAGACCGGCATCCGTGATCCACGGGCCGAACTCGAGGATCTTGACCGCGACCGTGTTGGCCGTGATCAGGCTGGTGACGAACAGCGCGACCACGATCAGGAACGGGAACGACCCGGTCACGGTGCGCGATGCACCCGCGGTCGGCCCGGGGTAGGGACGCTCGTCTCGCCCGGCGAGGCTCGGTCGGGATCTGATATCACTCATCGGGAATCGGTTCTCCGGAATGGCTGCGCGCGATCGTTCGGGTGCACGGTCGGCGACCCGCCAGCGACGTAGTGTAATCCGTGGGCGCGCCGCCGCACCGTTTGTCGAGGACCTTTCGTATGAATGTCGAAGTTCATCAATTGTGCGCCAGCGCGCTGGCTGATCTGCAGCGCGAGCTGTCGTGCTGCACCCGCTGCGTCGAAGCGGGATTCATCCCGGAGGCCAGGCCGGTCTTCCGGGGACGGGCCGGTCACCGGCGGATGATCGTTGGCCAGGCGCCCGGCGTGCGCGGTCACCAGAACGGCGTGCCCTGGTCAGGCATCTCAGGCGATGTCCTGCGGGCCTGGTTCGCCCGGGTTGGATATCCGCCGGAGGAGTTCCTCGAAAGCTGGTACTTCACCAGTCTTACCAAGTGCTTTCCGGGCAAGGTTGCCGGCAGCAAGGGCGACCGCGCGCCGAGCGCTGCCGAGCGAACGCTGTGCGCTCCCTGGCTGACGGGCGAGCTGGCGCTGGTGCGCCCGGAACTGATCGTCACCCTTGGCCGGCTGGCGGCGGAGGCGCTTGTTCCCGGCGCGCGGCGGCTGGCCCTGGGCGAGCTGGTTGGAACGGTCTGGAGCGTCGACCTGGGCTGGGGTGAGATTTCGGTCGTTCCGCTGCCGCACCCCTCCGGGGTCTCGCGCTGGCGCAACGATCCGGCGAACCGGCTCCTCATCGACCGGGCGCTCGATCGGATGGGCGAGCTGCGGTCCGAGGAACGAGGGTGAGCACGTCCATCCTCGATCTTCCGCCACCTCACGCGGACCGGCGGATCGGGTACGGTCCCGATCCATCGCAGTTTGCCGACCTGCGGCTTCCGAAGGCCCCCAGCCCGTACCCGTGCGTGATCACGATCCACGGCGGCTTCTGGCGGAACCGTTACGATCTCGCCCATCTCGGGCACCTCTGCGCGGCGCTGACCGGGGCCGGCTTCGCGACCTGGAACATCGAGTACCGCCGCGTTGGCGATCCCGGCGGCGGCTGGCCGGGCACCTTCCATGATGTGGCGCGGGCCGCCCGGCACCTCTTCGCGATCGCGGCCCGGCACCGGATCGATCCGGACCGCGTGGTCGTGCTCGGGCACTCCGCCGGAGGTCAACTCGCGAGCTGGCTCGTCAACATGGGGACCGTGCCGGTCGGAAGCGAGATCCAGGATGAACCGTTGCCCCTTTGTGGCGCCATCTCCCTCGCCGGCGTGCTCGATCTCCGGCACGCCGCCGAGCTGAACCTGAGCGACGGGGCCGTCCACGACTTCCTCGGCGGTATGCCGGACGACGTGCCGGAGCGCTACGCCGCCGCTTCTCCGGCGGAGCTGGCGCGGTTGGGCGTGCCGCACCTGCTCGTCCACGGCGGCCAGGACGAGATCGTGCCGCCGGAGATGAGCGCGAGACTCCACGTCGCGAACCCGGACACCAGCACGCTCCTGATGTTCCCGGACGCCGGCCACTTCGACCCCATCGACCCCCGCGCCACCATCTGGCCGGACGTCCAGGCCACGATCCTCCCGATCGCGACCTGAAGGTACCGTTCGATGCGGCGGTGTTCGTTGCTGAACGATCGGCCGTCTGGTTTACGATGACTCAGCAGCCGGAACGCTCACGAGCCTCGTGAGACGGTGGACGGAGGCCGGCCATCGCTTGCGGTTCGTAGGCTCGCATACCAGCACGGACAATCGGCTGTCGAATCAGTAGAGCGGCACCCCTGCGGAAGGCGGGCTGACCATATCGTCCGTGCTCATGTGCGGGCCGGTCAGGTCGCAAAGGCTGGTGCGGTGCACGCCAAACCGATAAGAGGCTGGCGCCACAACCGGAAAATCCGTCCAGGGGATTCTCGGAATCCTTATCGGCAGCGTGAGGATAAACCACATGAATGACGCGGTTCGTGACGCGCTTGCCATTACACCCGCCTCGCCCGCTCGTGACCGGACGGTCGACATCACCACGGTCGGTCGTCGGTCCGGTCAGCCACGGCGCATCGAGACCTGGTTCTATCGCGCCGGCGGCAAGATCTATCTCACCGGTCTGCCCGGAAGGCGGGACTGGTATGGCAACCTCCAGGCGAACCCGGCCTTCACCTTCCACCTCAAGCATGGAGTGCGTGCCGACCTTCCCGCCACGGCGAGAGCGATTGTCGACGAGGCGGAGCGCCGGCCGATCCTGACCGAGATCGTCTCTCACCTCAACCAACGGGGCAACCCTGCTCGCGGCGCGCAACCGATCGACGTCGAAGACTGGATGGAGGGAAGCCCGCTCGTGGAAGTCACCTTCGACGAGTGATCGGGCCGCCGCGGTTCCTTGCCGCGCACGCGGGATCGGCGGCGTGACCAGCTAACCATCTCGGGCGTCAGTGACGAACGCGCGCCAGGGCAGCACCAGCCGCTCGACCAGCGAGACCAGCCCGAACAGGCCAATCCCCATCAGCGCGAGGATCACGATCGACGCGAAGACCCGCGCGGTCTGGAACTGCGCCGCTGCCCGCTGCATCAGGTAGCCCAGCCCCTCGCTCGACCCCACCAGCTCGGCGAACACCGCTCCGATCACGCAGAACGTGATCGCCACCCGCGCTCCCGAAAAGATCAGCGGCAACGCCGCGGGGATCCGCGCGATCGTGAACCGCTGCCAACGGGTCGCCCCCATCGTCCGCAGCAGCGCGATCACCTCGCGGTCGGCCGAGCGCAAGCCGTCGACGGTGTTGACCGCAATCGGGAAGAAGCCGACCAGCGCCGTCAGCAGTATCTTGGGAAAGAGGCCGTAGCCGAACCAGATCAGCATCAATGGCGCGAGGGCAACCATCGGAATCGTTTGGCTGGCGATGATCAGCGGGTAGATCGCCCGCTCCAGAATCCGGGAACTGTCGATCGCGACGCCCGCGATCAATCCGGCGGCCAGGGCGAGGCCGAACCCGAGCATGACTTCGAGCAACGTCACCCGCGTGTGCCCGAGCAGGAGCCGGTAATCGGTCCGGAACGAATCGACGATCGCCGAGGGCGGGGGCAGCATCCAGCGCGGCGTGTTCGCGAGCCGGACCCATCCTTCCCAGGCCAGGAAGAAGAGGAGGAGGATCACCAGTGGCCAGAACCATCGCCAACCGCCTCGCGACGTGCTCCCGCTCATCTCCGGTCGCCGGGGACGGGATCAGGAGGGCGAAGCAGCCCGAGCGCGTCGAGCAGATGCGAGCGGTGCCGGAGGAAGGCATCACTCGCGACCATCGACCGGGTTCGGGGACGCGGCAGCGCGATCGGCTCGGTGTGGAGGATTCGCCCCGGCCGGGCCGAGAGCACGATCACCCGGTCGGCCAGGAAGATGGCCTCGTCCACATCATGAGTGACGAGCAGGACGGCCTGGCGCTCCCGCTCCCAGAGGTTCAGCAGCCAGGTCTGGAGGGCGACCCGGGTCAGGGCGTCGAGCGCCCCGAAGGGCTCGTCGAGCAGCAGCAGGGGCCGTTCCGTCAAGACACTGCGCAGAAAGGCGATCCGTTGGCGCATGCCGCCGGAAAGCTGGGCGGGATAGGCGTTCTCGAAGCCGGCGAGGCCGAACTCGGGAAACCGTGCGGCTGCCGTCCGGCGTGCCAGGCGGCGGGGCATTCCGTGAACCTCCAGCGCCAGGGCCGCGTTGTCCAGGGCCGTTCGCCACGGCAGGAGGAGATCGCGCTGGCGCATGTACGCCGATTGCCCGAGGCGATCTGCCGTGGCATAGCGCACGTTGCCGAGACGCACGTCCCCTTCGGATTCGGCGAAGAGCCCCGAGACGATGTCCAGCAGCGTGCTCTTGCCCGATCCCGATGGCCCGATCAGGGCCACGAACTGGCCATCGTCGATCCCGAACGAGATGTCGCTCAGCGCCTGGAGCACCTCCCCGCCCTCAACGTACGTCGCCGACAGATTGGTCACCGCGAGGCGGGTGGACGGCTGCTGGGGGACGACACCAGGGGGGAAGGTTGGGGACGGAAGCACGTGTGGAATGCCTCCCTGCGCCGGCATTATCCGGGTCAGGTTCAACGGTTGGTGCGGATCGTGACAGCACCATCTCAGCCCGGTTCCCCGAGCACCCGTAGCGTGGATTGCATTGACGCGAGTGTAGCCCATGCGACCGGTCGCCGCGCCGGCTTCGAATTATCTGGTCCATGGCATGGTCACGGTGAGCCAAACCCTGCCCATATGGCGGTAGAAATCGGACGAACGTGACCATACGATCGAACCAGTCGAGACGGACATGCCAAGGAACGGACAAACAACCGTGACAAATGTTTGTTACTGTACGTACAGGGAAGACTTGCCCTGGACCGGACGGAAAAGAGGACATTTTTCGTCCTGACAGACGAGTATCATGGGTATCGGTGAAGGTTCGGCGGCGCTTGAGGTGGTGTGGGGAGCGCCGTTCAGGAAACGGAGAGCCGGATGTGACGGCGGCGAATGGGACCCATCGAGCACTGGCAGGGCG